>JBDKUD010000424.1:0-18329 GCA_039679805.1 Syntrophomonas sp.
TTTTTCAATACCGGGATTCCGCCTTCCGAAAGCATGGATTCGATCGTCCCGGCTTCAACACTATCGTAGGAATTGAATAAAAAAGCCCACGGCTGTTCTGTTTTACCGTTCATCAATAATCACTTCCCGATTTCACTGCCGCTTTCCAGTGGTTGCGACCTTTAATATTTTGTTCCGCTCACTGAACTGGAAGAGGGTAAATTTTTTAAAACTGTTAAACGATATGCAAGATTTCTTGAAAAACCGGTTGCATCATAGGTCAGGGCATAGGTTTCAATCTGTTCGATTTGCTTCTCTTTGGTTTACGAGAAGGCGAAACCACGTGACGGGAAAACTCATCTGCTGAATGAGCATCAACTTTCTTGCCACGAATACCGGTTTGCTTTCCTCTTAATGAAGCAGCCTTTTTGGCTGCCACCGGGGAGACCTTTCTCCCTTTGGGGCTGAGATCAGGCCCGCTATAAGCCGCTCCCGACAGCGCTGAAACCCCGGTTCCCTGGTCTGCCATTTCAGCTTCCATAAAGCCTTTCTCGTTATGAAGATCATCAATTATGGCTTGCAGATCCTTTAGCAGAGCTTCTTCCTTACGGATCCGCTCCTTAAGCATTTGTTCTTCTTCAATCAAACCGGTAATATCCGGTTTAACCGGCTTATACCTGGCTTCCAGGGTCTTCTTGCCTACCGAGCTTAAGCTGTACCAGGCATTCTTGCCCGCATAGAGCACCTTTATCAAGGACTTGGTTTTCAATCGGTTTAGATAATTAACTATATTCTGAGGTGAAGTATTCAGTTCTTTGGCCAGCATGGCCGGCGTAATATCATCATTCTCCTTTATTAACTTCAGAATCAGTACTTCTCTCTCCGATAAGCTTTTGGCCAATCGTTCCTGCTCGTAAGGCTGGTTAAAGAAGGAGGCCACTTCCGTGATCGCATGCGCTTTGCCAAGTAAATAGCTGGCTCTATCCGCGGGTTTCATGCCGGATGTGGAGGAAAGAATCAAATCATTCATCTCTTCAAGCTTATCTGTATCAGATTCCCGCATAAAGCCTGCCATCTTTTTTTCCGCAAAACTGATGGTTCTACTGGCCTCATCCGGGTTATCATCAAAAAGCTCCTTCAGTTCTTCAAGATTCTTTTCCATTAGACTGCCCCCTTAAGAGATTGATGATACACATATTATACACAAGTAGTTAATTTATTATAAACTTATTTCAATTTATTTTAAATAGGCCTGGCTCACGGAAATCATTGTTGGTTCTTCATTTGCTGGATAATATAATATAAGGTAGAAAGGGTGTTCAAAAGTGGAAGTGCCAGATATAATGGACCTACAGAAATTTGCCCAGTGGCTGCAGGAAAACCTGCCGGGAGAAATACGCCTGGTTATGAACCGGGTTGAAACCGTATTCCCGGCTGATATACTTCAACCCGGCTCATTCGCGGCTCTTTTGGCCTACATGAACGACAGCGAATTGATGATCTGCGAACTGGCCCCTACCTTCTTGAGCCCCGAAGAAGCCTGGGCGGCACTTTCTTCAGAAGAGGTTTATACCTTCAGAGCAGTGCCATTTTATCAATGGGTAGAGTACCAGTATTGGACTGCGAAAAAGGTGCAGACTGAATCGTTTATGTCTTAATCCATAATCGGCAGGCTAAAAATACGTGTTAATTGCCGTTCCTGAAATTCGAAATTTCCTTCTAATTCCAGGCTGCTCAACTCTATTACCCTATCCAGATCAGTATTCCTGTCCAGATATTCAGCACCAGCCCAGCAGCAGTATATCTCCAATACTTCCCCTGTCCCAACATTTTCTTGAAGGTATTGGAACAGTAGCTCCGTACACTTCTGGCAAATTATCTGAAGTTCTTTGGCCACATCGGACATTTCATCTTCGAAATAAAAGCCAAACCGGCATCCGCATCCCTGATAAGTATAGGCCTTATAAACAAATGGTTTGATTAAGTGCTTCCTGACTGCCTGTTCAGACTCAGGTAATTCCTCAATATAAATACTGGTTACCATATCTAGCTCAGAATCAAACACCAAAATTTCATCTGAATCCAAATCAACGCTCTCCACTGGAATTAAGGGAAACTCCGTATCTGAAGCTAAATAGACCATCTTGCACATTTAATACCCCCAGCCGGATTTGAACCGGCGGCCTGCTAATCCGTAGTGAACAATGCAATCATCTTCATTACACAAAATGATAAAGGATTACTTTCTGTTCTTGGCTTCTATAATAAGCGTCAGTGTCTGCCTGAAAACCTCCAGGCTCTGTCTTGCCTGGTCTTCAGTAATCACTCCGTCTGTCAGGGCTTTATTCAGGGACTGAATCAACTCTTCCGCTAATTTATCAACATCAGACAGGTCTTTAATTTTATCCGGATCAACATTCACCTTGACGTCCACATAATTCCGGCCAAAAAGATAATCCATAGTGACCTCATATAAATCGGCCAACCGATTTAAAATAGAAGTGTCCGGATCCCTTTCTCCACGCTCGTAATTAGATAAAGAGGAATTGGTTATGCCAAGGGATTCAGCTACAAATTTCTGACTAAAACCTTTCTTCTCTCTGGCCTTTCTTAACCTGTTTCCTAAAATGTTGTCCACGTTATTAGCACCATTCTTTCCTTATCTTACTAATAAAATATAAAGTATTTTCACGCTAAGTGAAACTCGTTTACACAATAAGTTAACTTATTGTTGACATTCACGCTACGTTGAATACAATAGAAATTACATACACAATGCGTTAAGGAGCTAAAACCAGTGGATGTTGGCAAGCGCATTAAAGAAATTAGAGAGCTTAAAGGGATCACTCAGTCATTTATAAATAATGAAATGGCCAAGTCAAAAGGTTGGTTGGCAAATATTGAGAAAGGCAGCCGGCAAATTAGCGCCAGCGATTTAATTGAAGTTGCTAAATTGATGGGTATGTCTATGCAGGAATTCTTTAGCATCCCTTTCCCGGAAGAGATGCCAGGGGCTGAAAACAAAAATACTTCACCGGAGGAGTGAAAAAATGGTGAAGGTCGAAGTCGAAACAGTTAAAATGTCAACCAGCATTGACATCCTGGGAGTCCACGAGCCCGAGAAATTGGCCGAAGGACTTTGCCCGGGCTGCAAAACCATGGTAGACCTGTGGTTGACTAAACAAGGATTGGAACTCTCTTTACCCGGAAAAGGATATATAACCGAACCGTCTAACCGATATGAACAGAATTGGGATAATCCAAATAAAGAAAGCCACCTACCCCCTAAACCCATAATAATTGAAGAACCATACAAATCTAACTCAAATGAGCAATCGTTATCACTCGAAGCCATATCAAACTTTTTACTCATGAACATTCCATGTTCAATAAATATCAAAAAGACCGTATTTTTCGTCATTCTGAGCCTGGTATCTATAGCCTTGTTAATTCAGACGGTTTACTTACCATGGCCAGCCATTATGGAACCCTATGTAATCCCATTGGACACTGATTGGACCGGCACGATAAAGACTATGGAATTTATTATATTTGCTTTAATTATTATCAACTTTGTAGCCTATAAAGTTGATTTCTCCGATTCCGGGCCTAACCAGATAGACAAGTGGATACTTGCCTCTTCCATCGTAATCCTCGCCTATTGCCTCTTAAGCAGCATTGTAATGCCGCTTCTCTTCCTTAAAACTTGATCAAGTCGTCTTTTGTATTTTCGGTCATGATACCATCTTTGCGATTTTATACACTACTCACGCAAAATCGCATAACAATCTTCTTCTGTAACCACCAGCTAGTCTGCAGCGGTTAAATCCTCTGCTGTGGGATTCCAACGAGGGCTGGCCGTTGGACCATTCCATCCTACAATACACCCATAAGCGGAATTAGTTAGTTTAATCCAAAGTGGTGTGTATTTTTTAAGAGGTTCCCTGATTATAAAGTTATTAGTTATAACAGCCTTTCTTACTGCTTCATGAATTAACATTTAATTATCTCCTTTTCGTAAATTGTTAATAATACCGTTTTCGATTTTCTCATCCAGTAAATCTGATACTGAAACACTAAGAGCACCCGCAAAAACTGCTAATTCATCACCTTTTACACGATCTTTTTCCTTTCCCGATTTTACATATACCCTGTTCAAAGCTGGCTATAACTATATCTCAGAACAAATAATACACACTGTTTACACTCTCTTTTCAAGAAGTCCATTATTGGTTTGTGGTTACGGTTGATTAAAAAGCCTCTCAAATTGAGCTTGAATTTCTTCGGGTTTTTATATTTGATGATACCCCATGCGATCCTCGTAAAAATCAGGCAGAACAAACATGATATTAAGAGTAAATAACTTTAGTATTGACATACTAAAAATTAATATAGTATATTTTAAAAAGCAAACCAGGTGCTACCAAAGGAGGACTATAGTGGCTCCGAACCATGAAACGATATTAAATACCTTCTATCAAAGGGGAATAATTTCAAGAGATCAACTGTTAACGGAAGTGTTAAGGGTTAGATTAACTTTGGACATTGTTACACAAGAAGGCAGCGACAAACTCTTGAAAAACAGCGAAAAACTATTCCAGTTAATGAAACAACAGACTGAAGATGAATTAGGTTTCTTTCCTGGTGATAGGGACTTTTTTGCGAAGATCTTTGAGCTTTGCAGGGATGTAGATTTAATTGATATTACTTTGGATATTTATAAGAACGATCGTTCCGGCATGGTGATTTCACCTAAATATCTAACCGAATTTGTTTGCCTGGATATTGATGAGTCAGAATCAACAACTTTACTGATTACGGAAGCAGAGAAGCACTTATCGGGCATTAGAAGTTTGGCTGATAAATATTCCAATAAGCAAATAACTTTTACTACTTCCTACCCATTGATGTATAAGCTTCTAAATCTATCATTCAGAAAGTACAAAAATATTAGTATTTTTCATCAGTCGATATACCAAAAGCTATTATTGGATAAACGGTTTGATTTCATATTCTGCCTTCCTGCATTTACAAGCAAAGCAGAAGGATTTGATGACAGCTTTATTAGTCAGGAATCGGAAGGTATAGCCATTGAAAATATGCTATCGCTTTTATCAGAGCATGGCATCCTGTTAGCAATAGTACCAGCCAAAATTACCTTTGCAGGAGGCAGTATAGCTAAGCTGCGTAATTATATTGTTGAAAACTATAGCCTGGACCGAATATTAATGCTTCCAGAAGGAACCTTTAGACCTTACACTGCGATAAAAACCTATATATTGAACATTTCCAATACCATCAAGGATACTATTACCATTGGAACCGTTGAATATGAGAACGAACTTTTTAGTGTGAGTGATCAAAAAGCCATCACAAGGGTAGACTTCTTAAAACATGAAGACTGGCGTATTGAGATTATTCTGGCTGAAGATAATGAGAACATTAAAAAATTTAGAAACTCGAATTTAAAGCGAGTCAAATTGAAAGACGTGGCCGAAGTTTTCCGGGGCAAATCTATTCTAAAGAAGGATGTATTAATTGGCAAGATTGCAGTATTAAACATATCTGATATTGAAAACGGTGAGATTGATTACACAAAGATGGACACCATTGATGATGATGAACGCAAGGTAAAGCGTTATGAATTGGTAGATGGTGATGTTGTATTGACTTGCAGAGGAACCGCCATAAAAACAGCTGTGTTTGCACAGCAGGACAGAATGATTATCGCTTCAGCAAACATTATTGTTATACGGCCACAAGAGCAAATTTTAGGTGCCTACATTAAGATCTTTTTCGAAAGCCCGGTTGGACTGACTTTAATAAAAAGTTTTCAACGCGGGACAAACATAATGAACATCAATCATTCGGATATTATGGAGCTTGAAATACCATTACTACCAATATCACAACAGATGGCAATTGTAGAGAAATACGAAAAAGAACTACAACTATACAAAGAAACATTAAACAAAGCCGAAAGACGTTGGCAGGAGAAAAGAGATAATCTTTATCAAAAATTATACTAATTGTTGGAGGTAAAATAATGGCAAGTATCAATCTGGGGTTTGAAGCTAACTTGTGGGAAATGGCCGATAAACTGAGGGGAAATATTGAAAGCGCTGAATACAAACATATTGTACTGGGTTTAATATTCCTCAAGTATATATCTGATGCTTTTGAAGAGAAATATCATGAGCTGCTTGAGGAAGGAGATGGCTTCGAGGAAGACATTGATGCCTACAGCGAAGACAATATATACTTTGTTCCAGCAGATGCCCGTTGGGAGAATATCAAGTCAAATGCAAAAAAGCCCACTATCGGCCAGATAATAGATGATGCCATGGTCGCCATTGAAAAAAGCAATGCCACCTTAAAAGGTGTTCTGCCCAAAAGCTATGCTCGACCGGAAATTGATAAAACAAGGCTGGGTGAATTAATAGACCTGTTTTCCTTTAAGATCGGGGACAAAAATGCCAGGGCTCAGGACGTACTTGGGAGGGTATATGAATATTTTCTTGGAAAATTCGGATCATCTGAAGGTGAGTTCTACACCCCGCCGACTATTGTAAAACTCCTAGTAGGAATGATAGAGCCTTACAAAGGCAGAGTTTACGATCCCTGCTGCGGCAGCGGAGGTCTATTCGTTCAGAGTCAACGATTCGTAGAAGAGCACCAGGGTAGAAAGGATGATATACATATATACGGTCAGGAATATACTGCTACGATTTGGCGCCTATGTAAAATGAACCTGGCTATCCGTGGTATTGACGGAAATCTGGGAGATAGAGATGCCGATACCTTCTCCAATGATCTGCATAAATCACTTCGAGCTGATTATATTATGGCCAATCCACCTTTCAATATTAAGGACTGGGGAGCCAACCGCCTTCAGGATGATGTGCGCTGGAAATACGGGATGCCACCGGCTAATAATGCCAACTATGCATGGATCCAGCACATGATATCCAAACTGTCACCAAACGGGATAGCTGGTTTTGTAATGGCCAATGGCTCTATGTCTTCAAATACTTCTAATGAGGGCGAAATCAGGAAAAACATTATTGAAGCCGGACTGGTGGACTGCATAGTGACTCTTCCTTCAAATCTTTTTTACACAGTCACTATTCCGGTATGTCTTTGGTTCCTAAGTAAGAATAAAAAGCCTCAGAATGGTCGAGATAGAAGCCTTGAAATTCTTTTTATCGATGCCAGAAAAATGGGCTATATGGTGGACAGAAAACATCGCGAATTTACTGCAGATGATATTAGGAGGGTATTGGATACCTATCATGCCTGGAAGGGTGATAAATCTGCCTGTGAATACGCAGATATAAAGGGATTCTGTAAAGCTGCAACTCTGGATGAAGTTCATGGGCATGAATATGTCCTGACCCCAGGTCGTTATGTCGGTATAGAAGACAGCGTAGATGACGATGAACTTTTTGATGAGAAAATGGCCAGATTAACGGCTGAGTTAGCCGAGATGTTTGCCAAATCGAAGCATCTGGAAGAGGAAATTCGTCAGAGACTGGGGGCGATCGGATATGAGTTTTAGCGATTGGGAAGAAATAAGACTCGGAGACCTCGTTAAAGTAAAACATGGCTATGCTTTTAAAGGAAAATTCTTCTCTGAAACTCCAACGGAAGATATTTTAGTTACTCCGGGTAATTTCAAAATAGGCGGGGGCTTTAAAGATGAAAAGTTGAAATACTACAAAGGGGAAATTCCAAAAGATTATATTTTAAACCCGAATGATATTATTATTACAATGACTGATTTAAGCAAAATGGGTGATACTTTAGGCTATTCAGCCTTAGTACCATTTAGTAAAAATAAACGGTATTTGCATAATCAGCGAATTGGTTTAATTGAATTCATAAATGAGGATGTTTGTCCGCAGTTCATTTATTGGAGATTGAGAGCCAAAGATTATCAACAATATATTGTTGGGAGTGCATCAGGAACAACAGTAAAGCACACTTCACCTAATACGATAAGACAATTTACTTTTAGAATTCCATTAATTCAAGAGCAAAAAGCGATAGCTGATACTCTTTCAGCCCTAGAGGAAAAAATCGAACTGAATAATCATATTAATAAAAATCTTGAAGAAATGGCTCAGGCAATATTCAAATCCTGGTTTGTTGATTTCGAACCTTTTCAGGATGGGGAATTCGAGGATAGTGACTTGGGCAGGATCCCAAAGGGGTGGAGAGTTGGCACGGTATCTAGTTATGCGGCAGAAATGAAAAATGGTAGCACACCAAGCAGAAAGAATAGTCAATATTGGGACCCCCATGATGTACCTTGGATAAAAACGGGTGAAATTAGAAATTCCTTAATAATTGAAGCTGAAGAATTCATATCTTATTTGGGCTTAAATAACAGCTCTGCTAAACTACTTCCTAAAAATACAATATTAATTGCAATGTATGGAGCAACTGCCGGGAAAATAGCATTGCTGCGTTTTGAATCCACTACAAACCAAGCTTGTTGTGGAATCATATGTGGAGAAAAGTCTAGTGCCTCATATCTTTACCTATGGATGTTGCGTAACCAATCAACTATTGAGAAACTTGCTGTTGGCTCAGCACAGCAGAATCTTAGTAAAGAAATTATCAGTCGTTTAAAGATAGTTATACCAGCGAACAGTATTTTACTTGACTTCGAAAAAATCGTGTCAGATATACACGATAGTATTGAGACAAATCTTCTACAAATCAAGCAGTTGAGAATCATTCGGGATTTTCTACTTCCTAAACTAATGTCAGGCAAAATTAGAGTTCCTTTCGAGGAGGTTGTCTAATGAAAAAAAGCTTAACATGGTTAATTCGACAATCTGTATTTTGGATATTTGCTATAGAAGCGATAGTTTTGATTGCTTTAATGAAATATGGTTTTGGGTTTGTTTATGCTCCGTATATGGAGAATAACTGGGAGGCCATTGGTGCTACTGGATAGTGGGCAAGCGCTATCGTTGGTTTGTTAATTCCGATTGCTGTTGTATTTCTTTCATTTTATTTAAGCCGTAAATTTGATGAAAGTAAGCGGGATATCGGGCAATCAAATATTGCAACGATTGACGAGATTGAAAATATAAAACGAGATATTGAAGATATCAGAAATAGTATTTTTTCTAAGTTAACTATCGATGTTGAAATAAAAAAGCCAGAACCGACGGAGGAAGAAATCAGAGATAAAAACAAAGAAAAGGTACATAAATTTATAAGTATTTCAATGTTTGCACATACAGCAGATGTTGCTGAACATTTGGGAATTAGTAAAGAAGAAGCATTTAGTATTCTGAAAGAATTAGTTCAATATGATCACAAAATTTCAGCTGGAGGCCAACTTACCGAAGCTAATATGGACAATGTTATTTGGCTTAAGAAATAGGGGAAAGGGTGTGAATCGATGCCGAAGGGAAGTTTATTTACCGAATCAGAACTCGAGCAGGCTACCTTGGAATGGTTCGAAGAATTGAACTATGAGATAGTCTTTGCTCCTGATATTTCACCAGAAGGTGAATATCCAGAGAGAAAAGATTATGCTGATGTGATCCTGGAGGATAGGCTGCAAGAAGCCCTGAAAAGGATCAATCCGACCCTGCCTCCTGATGCATTGGAAGATGCTTTCCGGCAAATTCTGATTCCCCAGAGCCCCAGCCTGATCATGAACAATAAAGCTTTTCAAAAGATGTTGACTGACGGGATAGATGTCAGCTATCGGCAAAAAGATGGCATATTTAAATACGAAAAAACCAAGGTGTTTGATTTTGATAATAAAACCAATAACGATTGGCTAGCTGCAAACCAGTTTACGGTGATAGAAGGTTCGGTGGAAAAAAGACCTGATATAGTGGTATTTGTAAATGGAATTCCGCTGGTGGTAATCGAATTGAAAAGCTCTTCAAATGAAGATGTAGGTATCAGCGAAGCCTACAACCAGCTGCAGACCTACAAAATGACGATACCTTCCCTATTTACATATAATTCTTTCCTGGTAACCAGTGACGGCATTAACGCGCGGGCAGGGTCACTGACTGCTGATGAAGAACGGTTTATGATGTGGAGAACTATTGATGGTGAAGAAATTGCTCCTGTATCAATCCCTCAATTAGAAGTCCTGATTAAAGGGATGTTTGACAAGAAAAGGTTCCTGGACATCATCAAACACTTTGTCCTTTACCAGAGCGACGGCAGCGAAATATATAAAATACTGGCCGGTTATCATCAATATCATGCAGTTAATAAAGCCGTAGAGAGTACGATTAGGGCTACCCTGGAAAAAGGCGACCGCAGGATCGGAGTTGTTTGGCACACCCAGGGATCGGGCAAGAGCCTGACTATGGTCTTTTATACCGGCAAACTGGTTCTGTCAGATGATTTAAATAATCCCACAATAGTTGTGATAACCGACCGCAATGATTTAGACGACCAGCTTTTTGCTACTTTTGCACAATCTCAGGAATTGATCAGGCAACAACCCGTACAAGCAGAAGATCGAGCACATCTACGGGAGCTTTTAACCAGAGAATCAGGTGGTATTATTTTCACAACAATACACAAATTCGCCCCTGAAGATAAGGTCGATACCACACCAGTGTTGACGAATAGAAAGAATGTCATAGTTATTGCTGATGAAGCGCACCGTAGCCAGTATGGTTTCGAAGCCGATGTTGTCCAGGGTGATGATGAAGCCACTATTAAATATGGATACGCCAAATATATGCGGGATGCCCTACCCCATGCTTCATATATTGGCTTTACTGGCACGCCAGTTTCCCTAACCGACAAAAATACTCGTGCGGTATTTGGCGATTACATTGATGTATACGATATGACCCAGGCGGTCCAGGATGAAACCACGGTCAGAATATACTATGAAAGCCGTATAGCCAAGCTGGATTTGCCTGATGATATGAAGCCCGTGCTGGATGAGGAATATGATGAAATTACTGAATACCAGGAGTATTCTCAGAAAGAAAAGCTAAAGTCTAAATGGTCGAGGCTAGAGGCTATTGTAGGTGCTGAAAAGAGAGTCAAGGTCATAGCTAAAGACATTGTGGAGCATTTTGAAAGCCGGCAGGCATCTCAGGAAACGCCCGCCGGCAAGGGAATGATAGTCGTCATGTCGCGAAGGATTGCGGTAGATTTATACAACGCAATTATTGAACTTCGGCCTGACTGGCATGATGACAATGTGGACAAAGGCAAAATCAAGGTAGTTATGACCGGCAGCTCAGCCGACAATAAAGAATGGCAGCCGTTTATCGGTACTAAGACTACCCGCGAACGGATTGCCAAGCGGATGAAGGACAATGCTGATGAATTACAATTGGTTATTGTCCGGGATATGTGGCTAACCGGGTTCGATGTTCCAAGTATGCATACAATGTATGTTGATAAGCCGATGAAAGGACACAATCTGATGCAGGCAATTGCCAGGGTTAATCGGGTATTTAGGGAAAAGCAAGGTGGCCTGGTTGTGGATTACATTGGGATTGCTGAAAATCTGAAAAATGCTTTAAACGAGTATACGGAGAGCGATAAAAAGACGACCGGAATTGATACCCAGGTAGCAGTTGAAATTATGCTTGAAAAATATGATCTAATTATGGAAATGCTGCATGGGCATGACTACGGCAAGTTTTTTGCGGGAAGCGCTGGTGACAGGATACAGGCCATTGTAGAGACTATTGACTTCATATTGGGTTTGCGCTCAAAACAAAAGAATGAATACTTGAAATTGGTTACCGAGATGAGCCGAGCTTTTTCACTTTGCGCGACAGCGGATAAGGCACAAAAGATCAATGTAGAAATTGGCTTCCACAAGGCAGTCAAGGCTGGGATCATAAAACTAATTCCGGAAGATAGTAAAAAGAAGACTGCAGCGCAGCTGGATGCTCAGATGAATCAGTTAATTTCTAAATCAATTTCATCAAACGAAGTTATCGATATTCTGGAAGCCGTAGGGCTACATAAACCTAATATAGCTATCCTATCAGACGAATTCCTGGAAGAAGTCAAAGGGATGAACCAGAAAAACCTGGCTGTAGAACTCTTAAACAGGCTGTTAACCGGTAAGGTTAAAGCCTTCTCGAAGAGGAACCTTATTCAATCCAAGAAATTTTCGGAACTTCTTGAGAAGGCTATTAAGAAATATCAGAACCGAACCATTGAAACTACCCAGGTAATAATGGAGTTAATTGAATTAGCCAAGGAAATCAATAAAGCTCATAAACGTGGTGAAGATACCGGGCTAACTGACGATGAATTGGCTTTCTACGATGCTCTCTCGGATAATGAATCGGCTAGAGAAGTAATGGGCGATGACATACTGAAGCAGATCGCACGTGATTTAACGGTATCGATCAAGCAAAACATGAGTGTTGACTGGAACCTGCGCGACAGCGTACAGGCCAGGATGAAAATGATAATAAAAAGGCTACTAAAGAAATATGGTTATCCGCCAGACAAAACTGAAATGGCGGTTGCCACAGTAATGGAACAGGCAAGATTGATGTGCGAAAATGAGGCTGATGCATATCAATTCATGTATCCACCAGATGCAATAGCTGCAGAGCCCGATTATCAAGAGTACAAATAAGCAAAAGAAATAGTGAGAAAAAACACAATATATTGAGGAGAATGTATGTTTGCAAACTATATGCAGTATGTGGCATATGTTATAATCGATTTAGTTGTGTTGGAATAATTGTTTCATGAACGTTTGCCTACCACCAAACATTCATGAAACTAAAGGAGGTGACGAAGTGGGATTAACCAAAAAACAGAAATAAGGCTCTACAACAGCCCTATTTCTGGTAAATTCGTTTGACGGTTTTGGCTTTTCCGTCTAATTGCAGGACGAGCATCAAGGGCTACCACACCCTGGTATGCTGTTATCGCTCTGCCTAAGTTCATATATTCTACGCGAAAAATTGATTACCTGCAACCAAAATCAAAAAGGCTAAATAATAACGGAGGTAAAAACCATGTCCAAATCAAAAACCACGGTAAAAACCGGTGGAAAAGCACCCGTATCGGGGCAGTACAAACCTGCAGGTAGTAAAAACGAGGTTACCCTTGTACAGGGAAACAGAGTTCCACCAGGGCCTAATGGAGCTACAAAGTTCACGTTGGTTGACCAGACAAAACATAAAGGAGATAAATAACTATGATGTATGCAACAAAGATTCATATGAATAGTGGTTGTCAAAACTCCAACTACCTAACTGATATAGACACGATTTATCTTGAGGGAGACAACACAAACCAATGGTATAAAAAAGGCGTTCTTCATGACCATTTGAAGGATCATCCTAATACTATTAAGGTAAATATTAATCCATACCCCCATCTTATTCCTGCTCTAAGTTCAAAAGGAGAGAAATATGTTCGTTCAGAGCCGGATAATACTAAAACCGACAATCTATTGAGACTTCCGAGAGTATAACCTAAACATAAAAGAATCTATGTTACTTAGTTAAATAACTACGATGCATATTTAAAACACAAGACCTGGTTTTTTCACCAGGTCTTCCATTTTCTCCTCCACTCTCCGCATCGCTACGTTCAGATTAGCTCATCGATGTTTGCCAGGCATGTTGGAACTTATGATACACCGCACATTTTTGCACAATCAATTAACAGAAATATAAAAATATATTAGACTACACTTACCTAGGAAGAGGTGAAGTTATCAAATGGCTGCAACGGTTAAACCAGGCTATTAAATATATAGAAGAAAACCTGGCCGAGGAGATTATCATTCAGAATTGAGAGCTATTTACAATATTTTTTCAACAAATGCTGAAAGATTTTAATCGAGGGAAAAATATCAACCATTTTACCCTCATGTGGAACCGGCCAAAACTTTTCCATATTATCATACGCTTTCAGATATTTCTCTCTGGCATGCCTTGAGCTAAAGGGATGATATTCGCTTGCTTCCATGATTCCTCACCTTCTCGTTCGGCCAGCATTTTTATATTCAATAATTGCTTACGCATCATTATTAAATCCATCCCGGGGATCAATCTCTTCATTATTCTTCCGGCCGGGTTTTTACGAAACTCCATTAAGCCTTTGACCAGCAGGCGGCAGGATTTCTCATCCTGTGGTTTTATCAGATAACTTGCCACCAGAGCCTTCAGCTGGTATTTGCTGTGGCCTGCCGCTGTCGCCTCTATGGTTATGCTTTCATCGATTTGGAAATCAATTATTTCAAAATGACTCATAACGGTTTGCCCGAGCTCCAATGGAGGAAGGTCGGGTATTATTCGGCGAGGGCTCGGCTTGCCGCCGTTGTCTATCCAGTCATAACTATAGGGCGCGGTGCGCAGTTGGGATACCCACTGGAAAACCAGTCCGACCGGAGCCTTTATAGTGATGCCCCGGTACAGAGTGCAGGCCGGATCGTATTCCTGGATCAAATCATCACAGGGAAAGGCCAGTTTCCGTTCCCGAGAAGTCATTCCCCAAATGTTAGCCATCCTCATAGCCAGACCTCCTTATATCTTGAGTCCCTTTTCCGTAGTTTTCAATTCTTTTTGATAGGCCTTCCATCCCGGGCACCATTTTGTGTGCCAGTGCCACAACTTGCTTCGAAAGGAATCGGGATGATTCATTGCATATTCTCTTCTTTTGCAGTTCGCGCATTTGGACGCCATGTTTATTGCCCTCCCTTTCTATAAGTCAATCTATCGTTGTTTTTATAAGCAAATGCATTCCCGCCTAAACAAATTTGGTAATTATTGGCATGGCATCGCCTCCTTTTAGTGAATAATGTAATGTGTGCTTAACTATATGTTAGGCACGCGTTACATTATTGTCAATTAGCTGTTGGTCAGTGGATGGGAACGGGACAAAAGCCAGGTTATTTACCCAGGCTTTATTACTGTGCAAATATGTTTGTACTATGGTAAACAAAGGCATAAACTCTCCACTATAACACCAGACTTCGATAGTATGTTATTATGTCCGGGATTGGAGGTGAGTAAAATATAAACACGTACAAGACCGCAGAAGTCGCCAGGGTCATTGGAATACATCCGAATACGGTACGCTTGTATGAGGAATTGGAGCTTATTCCAAAACCGGTACGTCAAGTAAACGGGTATCGTGTTTTTACAGATTTTCATATTGAGCAATTCAGGCTGGCGCGTATTGCCTTGCAAATAGAAGTAATGCAAAACGGTTTGCGGAAAAAGATCGTTGAAATGATAAAGACATCCGCTACCGGTGATTTTAATCGAGCACTTCAACTTACCCGCGAATATCTGTCACAAGTACAGCAGGAACGCCATAACGCGGAAGAAGCGATAGAAATCGTAAAGCAGCTTTTGTCCGGCGATCTGCCAGAAAGCGCTTTGTCGCTGAAGAGGAAAGAGGTTTCTGAATGCCTGGATGTTTCTATGGACGCCCTGAGAAATTGGGAGATGAACGGTTTGTTGTCCGTTAAACGGAAGGAAAACGGGTATCGGGTTTATACCGATGAGGATATAAGACGTCTGAAAATAATCCGCTCTCTCCGATGCGCCAATTATTCGCTTGAAGCAATTTTACGGATGCTCAATGAATTATCAGCCAACCCTTATGCCAATATCAAAACAGCACTGAATACTCCTAAAAGGGACGATGATATCATATCCGTATGCGACAGGCTGATCAGCTCATTGCAGGCAGCCGAGAAAAACGCGGAAATTATGATAAACCGCTTGCAGGACATGAAACGGAAATTTTAATAGACTCTACACTTTAACACCAGCCCTTTTGCTGGTGTTATTCTTTTTTTGTGTAAAAAACAAGGAGGTCAGACGCATGGAAGATGCAATCAGGGTAGAGCAGCTTTTCAAGTCTTATGATGGTCTGCGGGCAGTAAATAACATGAGCCTATCCGTAAAACGGGGTATGGTGTTTGGCTTGCTCGGCGCAAACGGCGCGGGCAAAAGCACCACTATTGAGTGTATTTTAGGCACGATTAAGGCGGACAGCGGTACGGTATCCATTTTGGGAATGAACCCGCAAATCGAGCGAAAAAGGCTTTTTGAAAGAGTGGGCGTTCAATTTCAAGAAGCCAGCTATCAAGCCAGGATAAGCGTTGGCGAGCTTTGCGAAGTCACCCATTCACTTTACAAGGAAGCAGCAAATTACCTTGATCTATTAAAGCGATTTGGAATTGCTGACAAGATCAAGAGCCCGGTCGAGGAGCTTTCTGGAGGCCAGCGGCAAAGGCTCTTTATTGTTCTTGCTCTTATTCCCAATCCCGAAGTAGTCTTCTTGGACGAATTAACAACCGGGCTTGACGCCAGGGCCAGACGGGATGTTTGGAAAATCCTCTCTGATTTGAAGGCCCAGGGGCTGACCATTCTTTTGACATCGCATTTTATGGATGAGGTCGAAGCCCTGTGCGACAGTATTTGCATACTAAAAAAAGGGCAGACCGTGTTTTACGGAACGGTCAAAGAAGCAATCGCTTCCAGCCCTTATGACAAGTTCGAGGACGCTTACCTTTGGTACACGGATGAGGAGGAAAAAGATGATGAGAACATTTTGTACCATGCTTAAAACCGAACTTAAGCTTTCCCTGCGGGGAATGGATATGCTCATTTTCGCTATCTGTATGCCCCTGGTGGTTTTAATCATTCTTGGTATAATCTACGGAAATAAACCTGCCTTTGAGGGCGCAGGATATACCTTTTTGGAGCAATGTTTCGCTGCGCTTTCCACCATTTCGATTTGCGCCGGTGGTGTGATGGGGCTGCCCCTGGTCGTATCGGACTATCGGAGCAAAAAAATATTGAAACGCTTTAAAGTGACTCCGATTAATCCAGCAATGATCTTGATGGTGCAAGTAGCCGTCTACACGCTATATGCTTTTGTGTCACTCGCGCTGCTATATTGCGCGGCAGCCATTTTCTTTGGGTATCGGCTGCACGGATCGGTGCTGCCTTTCCTGGGCGGATACTTTTTAGTTTTGCTATCCATGTTCAGCATTGGAATGATGGTAGGCGGGATTGCGTCAAATATGAAAACGGCAAGCGTAATTGCATGCGTACTGTATTTCCCCATGCTCATTTTTTCAGGTGCGACCTTGCCGTATGAACTCATGCCGGTAACGCTTCAGAAAATTGCCGATATTATGCCGATTACGCATGGCATAAAACTTCTAAAGGCCGCTTCATTGGGACTGCCAATGGATAGCGTATTGCTTCCTATTATTGTAATGATAGTTCTGGCTGGAATTTGCATCTCTGTTTCCATCAAGTTTTTCAAGTGGGAGTAATTTATACCGGCATAGTTCGGCGCTGTAAACCGCCGTTCATAGCGCCCCCTTTTTAGGGCAGTTTTTACTTAAAATAAAACAAAACAGGGGACCACCAGGCATATTGGTTTTCCCCTTTATTACAATTTTCGCGTTTGGATTAAAAAGTTCTCGCGAGATGTGGTTTGCTGTAATGACTGGTTCCACCACCGCCTACCATTACTTTCCCGCCTTTATTGAAAACCAGTTCTTTTCTTTGCCCGTTATCAAGTAATACCACCGCTTTTGCTCTGTTGGACGTAGCTACATATACTACATAACCACTTTTGGAGACTGATGTCCTCCAGTTTCTATCAAATTCAGATCTCTGGACCCGGCTTGAATAGACTTGGTTTTCTACCCTTCCTCTGTGTCTTGGTTTCAATATTTGACCCTCCTTATTTACCAGATAGTTATTTCTGGAGATAATGGATTTGATTTCATTTTATTCATGAGAAGGGTCATGGGTGAGTTTTATATGGACCGGTTTGTAGTTTTATTATGGACCGGTAGCCAACTGGCTGATCTTACCCTGGCCATTAACAGGCTTTACAAACACCCAGCGGGTATTGAGGCCATCCATCCACATGGTCTCCGGGGCACCGTTCTTTAACTGCAGGGAAAACTCAACCTTGAAAGCTTGCTGGTCCAGGGTCCATTCCCCGGGATTCCAGTCGGTAATGCTTTTCACTTGAAGGGTGTCAAAGGAACTGAAAAGGCTTCTCCAAGCGGCCCGGGCGGCGTCATTGCCCAATAGTTCAGCATCCATCAGGGACATGGCATCATCTACCTCGCGGCTGCCCAGGCTGCTGAAAAACATATCAACCACCTGCTTGCCATTAAAGGTAAGCTCGGTAGTCCCTGCACCCTCCTGGTTCTGGTTTATATTGATGGTCCGGGTGTTTCCATCCCATTTTACGTCAGCCTGCAGAGCCTGGGCCACAAAGGCAAGTGGAACCATGGTGCGTCCGCCTATGATTTGGGCCGGCTGGCTGAGGGCGGTTTCCTGCCCATTGACCTGGGCGGTGTCCTCTCCAAT
>JBDKUD010000366.1:0-5155 GCA_039679805.1 Syntrophomonas sp.
TTCCTGGGGACATATATATAAAAAGAGAAAACTTTTCCTTCTCCTTCCCGGTAGTTACTTGTATTGTAATAAGTTTAGTTTTAACTGTAATAATGAACTTGATAAACAGGAGATAGAATTTTAAAAAATGACAAAAAATAAAGACGTTTTTGAACTAAATACCTATATGTTTGATTTGCCTGCCGGTTTGATTGCCCAGTATCCGGTTGAGCCGCGAGATAGTTCGCGGCTTTTGGTGCTTGACCGAAAAACTGGTCAACTTGCAGACAAAGTTTTCACTAGTATTATAGATTATCTTGATGAGGGGGATACTCTGGTTATAAACAAGACCCGGGTAATTCCAGCCCGGCTATTTGGCTACAAGGATACCGGGGCCCATGTGGAAATACTTTTGTTGGAGCAAAAAGAGGGCAATTGGGAGGCTCTGGTCAGGCCAGCCAAGCGTTTAAAGCCAGGAGTAAAGGTGAAATTTGCTCCGGACAGTGACGTTGAAGCGGAAATTATTGAGGAGCTTGATTTAGCTGGAGGAAGACTAATCAGGTTTAATAATTGCAGTAATATCAGTCAATTTATTGAACAGATGGGACATATGCCACTACCTCCTTATATAAACCGCCCGGCGGAAGAATATGATAAGGAGAGATATCAAACCGTGTATGCCCGGGAGGCTGGTTCAGCAGCAGCTCCCACTGCCGGATTGCATTTTACCAAACCTTTATTGGAGAGAATTCGCAGTCGTGGAATTAATATTGCAAGTGTTTTATTACATGTTGGGCTGGGAACATTTCGCCCGGTGAGCAGTCCGGACATACGTCAGCACCACATGCATTATGAATATTATGAACTGGATGAACCAACTGCAGATTTGCTTAACCAAACTCGGCAAAAAGGAAGAAATATTATTGCGGTAGGAACAACAGTGGTAAGAACTCTGGAATCAGTATATAATGATGGATATGGTTTTTCCGCCTGTCGGGGAGAAACAAATAAGTTTATTTATCCGGGTTATAAGTTTAAGGCAATAGATAGGCTGGTAACCAATTTTCACCTGCCGGGTTCCTCCCTGATTATGTTGGTTTCAGCCTTTGCTGGAGTTGACCATGTTATGGCAGCTTATCAACACGCGATAGATAACGAATATCGTTTCTTTAGCTATGGCGATGCTATGATGGTAATTTAGTTAGAAAATTATGAATTGTGAATTGTGAATTATGAATTAATGTAGAGAAGCTGATGCTTCTCATTATTCCGAAGAAACGATGACTCAGTCATAGGGGGTTAGTAATTTGTGAAACCGAATAGTCATGCTCGAGAATTATTAACTCAAAGCAAAAACAAAAAATGCGAAGCATTTTTAACAATAATTCCTAATTCCTAATTCACAATTCACAATTCACAATTCCAATAGTGAGGTTTGAAGTGCTGGATTTTAAAGTAATTGCAAGTGATAGTTCATGTGCCGCCCGTTTAGGAAAGTTAACGACTTCCCACGGAGTTTTTGATACTCCTATTTTTATGCCGGTAGGGACTCAGGCTACAGTTAAAACCCTGACTCCGGAAGAGTTATATGAAATTGGTGTAAAAATAGTTTTAGCAAATACTTACCATCTGCATTTGCGTCCTGGTGAGGACCTGGTAGCAAGTGCCGGTGGATTGCACAGTTTTATGAACTGGCAGAAAGGCATATTAACTGATAGTGGTGGTTTTCAGGTTTTTAGCCTCAAAGGGCTGCGAAAAATAAATGATGAAGGTGTTTACTTCAATTCCCATATTGATGGGTCAAGTCATTTTTTTACGCCGGAAAAGGTAATGGAAATTGAGGAAAAATTGGGGGCTGATATTATCATGTGTTTTGATGAATGTGCCCCTTATCCCTGTTCATATGAAGAAGCTGAGAGAGCAGTGCAAAGAACTACTCTGTGGGCATCTCGCTGTAAAGAGAGTCATCATAAACAGGAGCAGGCTTTATTTGGTATAATTCAGGGTAATGTATTTCCTGAACTTCGCATTAGGAGTGCCCGGGAGATTACCGAACTTGATTTCCCCGGTTATGCTATAGGCGGACTGAGTGTGGGCGAACCAAAAGAAGATATGTACAATATACTGGACATGGTTAATAACCTATTACCACTGGATAAACCACGTTATTTAATGGGAGTAGGCACTCCAGAAGACCTGGTGGAAGGGGTAAAACGAGGTGTCGATATGTTTGACTGTGTATTGCCTACCCGATTGGCCCGGCATGGTACAGCGTTTACCCACCTGGGAAAGATAGTAGTTCGTAATGCCACTTTTGCTGAAGATTTTACCCCGATAGATTCCCAATGCCAGTGTTATGTATGTAAAAACTACACCCGGGCTTATATTAGGCACCTGATAAAAGCCGAAGAAATACTGGCGCACAGATTATTAAGTTATCACAATATTTACTTTTTAGTAAATTTGATGGAAAATATAAAGAGCTCGATTAGCATTGGAGATTTTACGAGTTTTTACAATAATTTCTTTAGTCATTATCAGTTTTAATGAAAGGATTTAACGCCTTATTGGCGAAATCATATAAAGTTTGACTAAAATAGGGAGTGATACAGTGGGAAATACACAAAACACATGGGTACAGCTAGCAGTCTGGTTTGGTGTTTTCATTGCCATTTTTTATGCTTTTATTATTCTACCTAACAAAAAGAAAGAGAAAAAGCACGATGAAATGGTAGGCGGTTTAAGAAAGGGCGATAAGGTAGTAACCATCGGGGGAATACGCGGAGAAATATCTCGGGTAAAAGAGGACTCCGTGTTAATTAAGGTAAATGATACTACCGAAATCGAATTTATAAAAAAAGCTATTGGTTACAAGGTTGAGGATTAGGTATTAATGATAACTCTCCAGGATGTAAAAGCCAGTCAAATAGTACAAACCTTTATTACTAAAGGAAATGAACATCTGGGTGTTATGGGCTATACTGACCACGGTTTGGTTCATATTAGCCTGGTTTCCCGGTTAAGCCAGGAAATTTTATTAAAGCTGGGCTATGATTCCCGTGTGGCTGAGCTGGCCGGAATTGCCGGATATTTACATGATATCGGCAATGTTGTTAATCGTAATGGGCACAGCCAGAGCGGTGCTCTTATGGCTATGGAAATTATTCGTAGATTGGGGATGGAGCCGGAAGAAATATCTGTTATTTGTGGTGCTATAGGTAATCATGACGAAGGGAGCGGCCAACCTGTAAATGAAGTGGCTGCTGCACTTATTCTGGCAGATAAATCGCATGTACATAGAAACCGGGTTAGAAATTTGGATGTAGCTACATTTGATATACATGACCGGGTTAATTATGCAGTGGAGAATTCAGTTCTTATTGTTGATGAACACCAGAAGGCGATTACCATGCAATTAACTATTGATATTAAAATATGCCCGGTTATGGAATATTTCGAAATATTCTTAAGTCGGATGCTCATGTGCCGTCGGGCTGCAAATTTCCTGAAATGTGAATTTGAACTAATCATTAATGATGCTAAACTTTTATAATTAATTATTTTAAGTAGTTGGAAGGAGGATTTTAATAATGCGAAAAAACTCCAGTATAGCAATAATTATGGCAATAGTTGTAGCCCTAAGCTTGCTGACGTATTTTCTTTATAATCCTATAATGAAGAACCTTAACCTGGGACTGGATTTAAAGGGCGGTTTACATGTCGTGTTGGAAGCCAAGGAAACTCAGGGACAAAGCGTAACAGCAGATACTATTTCGAAATCTGTTGGAATATTGAGAGACCGGGTGGATAAACTGGGCGTAAGTGAACCGATTATTTATCCACAGGGCAGTAAAAGGATAGTTGTTGAGCTGGCCGGGGTGAATGATCCCGAATCAGCCATAAATGTACTAAAGAATACAGCTCAGTTGGAGTTCTGGGACCAAAATGGCAAGGTTCTGGTTACGGGAAAACATCTAAAAGATGCCCAGGCTTCAGTTAAGCAGGGTGGAGCAGGAGCCGAGGTTAGTATAGAGTTTGATTCTGAAGGAGCTAAACTCTTTGCCCAAGCTACCCAAGCTAACCTAAATAAACCTATTGCTATTGTAATTGATAAGAAAGTTATAAGTGCACCTACTGTAAATGATGTTATCAATAATGGTAAGGCAGTAATATCTGGTAACTTCACTGCCAAAGAAGCCGAAGATCTGGCGGTTCTACTTCGTTCCGGTGCTCTCCCGGTATCATTCCAGATAATGGAGAAGAGAACGGTTGGACCTACCCTGGGCAGTGATTCACTGGATAAGAGCGTTAAGGCCGGAATAATGGGCTTGATAGCCATTCTGATATTTATGCTGGGTTATTACCGGTTGCCGGGACTTATTGCTGATGTATCCATGGTCTTATATTCAATACTGGTTTTGGGTACCATGGCCATGCTTGGATCGGTTTTGACTCTTCCAGGTATAGCCGCATTTGCTCTATCAATAGGTATGGCAGTTGATGCCAATGTTATAATATATGAAAGAATCAAAGAAGAGCTGCGCTGGGGAAAAACGTTGAAGGCTGCAATAGCGGCTGGTTTCGACCGGGCTTTCTGGACCATATTTGACTCCAACCTGACCACCTTGATAGCAGCCGTAGTGCTAATGTACTTTGGTACCGGTCCTATTAAGGGATTTGCGGTTACTCTATCCATAGGTATTGTTGCCAGTATGGTTACAGCACTTATTTTTGTCCGTTATCTATTAAATTTGAGTGCTGATTTCGTAACCAACCATAAATTATATGGAGTGTAGGGAGGGTAGAAAATGTTATTTATAGAAAAACGAAAATATTTTTATATTTTTTCTTCGATTTTAATTATTGCCGGCATTATTTCCATGTTTGTACAAGGATTTAATCTGGGCATAGATTTTAAAGGTGGTGCATTGCTGCGCTATAAGATGGACTCTTCAATAACTGCAGCACAAGTAAGAACTTCAATTGACAATCTCAAGATAGGTGAAACGGCCAATGTCCAAAAAAGTGGCGATATATTCCTAATCCGGACCGCAGAAGTAAATCAGGAACAGACCAAAGAAATTACGGATACTCTAAAGGCTAAATTCAAAAATGTGGAATACCTAAGCGTGGACAGCGTAGGTGCTACCATCGGTAGCGAATTAACCAGAAATGC
>JBDKUD010000059.1:0-21035 GCA_039679805.1 Syntrophomonas sp.
CGCGGCTAAATAACGATTATCAAACTTTCTTATTAAAGGATGATTTGTTAATGAAAACTATTGCATTAATCTTAGCGGGTGGTTCGGGAACTCGCCTCTGGCCCTTAAGCCGGAGAAATATGCCCAAACAGCTTTTATCGCTTGTGGGAGAGAACACGTTGCTTCAGGAAACGTGCCGGCGTCTTATTCCTATAATACCCCCACAAGATCAGTGGATTATCACTAGCGAAGAACATTATCAACAGGTATCTGAACAGATAAGTGTTCTACATGATTCTATTAAAGTTTTGGTAGAACCGGAGGGAAAAAATACTGCCCCGGCTATCTTTTGGGCGGCCAGGCTTGGCCAGGAGCTTCATAATGAGGAGACCGTATTATTAGTACTTCCATCGGATCATCTAATCACTAATGAAAAGGAATTTCAGAAAGACATTATTAGAGGAATTGCCAAAGCCCAGGAAGGCTGTTTGGTTACATTCGGCATCAAACCCACTCACCCTGCAACCGGTTATGGATACATAGAAATAGAGGCAAAGGCTCAGAACCCAGAACAAGCCTACCCGGTTAAGGCGTTTATTGAAAAACCGAACCGGGAAAGAGCCAGCCAGTATCTGGAGAATGGTAACTATCTTTGGAACAGCGGCATGTTTGCCTTTCATACCGGAACCTTAATATCCGATGGATTGGCATTATGCGAAAAGATGGTTAGACTTTTCGTCAACTGCAATCCATGTGACGCGCTTTCAATCGAGAAAGCCTATCATCAGGTTCAATCTCAGTCGATTGATTATGCCATCATGGAAAAAACAAAAAATGCATGGGTAGTGCCAGCCAACTTTGGCTGGAGTGACGTGGGCAGTTGGCAAAGTATATTTGAGCTCTGTCCGCGAGATGATAGCGGGAATATGCTGCGCGGGCAAAACGTAATAATCGACAGTAATAATTGCTTAATATATGGAACCGATCGACTTATTGCTGCAGTAGGAATGGAAGCAACAGCAATTATTGATACACCCGATGCATTAATGGTTTGCCCTTTGAATCAGACCCAACGGGTGAAAGAGATCGTAGATGAAGTAAAAAAACAATCTCCGACACTATTGTAGATAATAGTCAATCCATAGATATGGTGCGGAACAAAGACTAATAAAATTTTGACCAGCTCAACATTTAATTATAAATTCTATGTTTTTTTAGAGTGCTTTTTATAATGGCCTGATTAAAGGAGGGTTTTTCATGAAAACATGTCAGCTGAGAACGATAGCTTTTTCTCCGCCGGATATTACAGATGCGGAGATTGCGGAAGTCGTACATGTTATGAAATCCGGCTGGATCACAACCGGGCCCAGGACGAAGCTCTTTGAACAAAAAATAGCCGAATATATTGGTGTGAACAAGGCGGTTTGTTTAAGTTCGGCAACGACTTCTATGGAAATGACACTCCGTATTTTAGGCATCGGTGCTGGCGACGAGGTAATCACTTCGGCTTATACGTATACGGCCACCGCTTCCGTCATTGATCACATAGGAGCGAAAATAGTCCTGGTTGATGTGGCTCCGGGTTCGTTTGAAATGGATTATTCCAAACTTGCAAATGCGATTACTGAGAAAACCAAGGCCATTATTGCCGTTGATATAGCAGGAAAGATATGCGACTACGATGCGATATACAAAGTGGTGGAGAGCAAAAAAAATCTGTTTAAAGCAAGTAATGAGATACAGAAGCAGTTTAATAGAGTGATTGTGATGGCTGATTCAGCTCATGCATTTGGTGCCGAAAGAAACGGAGCCAGGTGCGGCCAAATCGCTGACTTTACCTGCTTTTCATTCCATGCTGTTAAAAACTTGACCACTGCTGAAGGCGGGGCGGTAGTATGGCGCAATGACAACGGACTGGATGATACCTGGCTGTACAAAGAATATATGCTTTACAGCCTGCACGGGCAATCCAAAGACGCTTTGGCCAAAACACGGCTGGGGGCATGGGAATATGACATTGTATATCCTGCTTATAAATGCAATATGACCGATATTATGGCTGGAGTTGGCTTGATACAGTTGAGTAGATATGACGGTTTGATGAAGAGACGTCGGGAGATTATTGAAATTTATGACAAGGCCCTGCTCCCGTTCGGTATTCAAAGGCTGCAGCATTATGGTGACCACTATGCTTCCACCGGGCACCTCTATCTAGCCAGGATACCTGGAATTGGGGAAGCCGAAAGAAATGAAATAATTGTTAAGATGGCAGAAGCCGGTGTTGCATGCAACGTTCATTTCAAGCCGCTGCCTATGTTTACGGCCTATAAACGCTTGGGATTTGATATAAAAAATTATCCAAATGCTTATAATCAATATGCTAATGAGATATCTCTACCACTCCATACCTTAATGAGTAACGAGGATGTGGAGTATGTATGTGAGCAACTGATAATAGTGATGGAATGCGTAATTGGGAAAGCATCTTAGATATAAGAGAGTAGCATTGTGATCTTAAAAGAGTGGAATGACTTACCAGATAATATGAAAAGTGAAAAGGTTCGTATATATTATGATGTTTTATATAAAAAACGGTTTAGCTTATTTGTTAAACGTTTTTTTGATATAGTTGTCAGCAGCCTCATGTTAATCATGCTTTCGCCAATACTTCTGATTCTTAGTATTGCTATAAAAACAGACTCAGAAGGGCCTGTTCTGTTTAGACAAATCAGGGTAACACAGTATGGCAGGCACTTTAAAATATATAAATTTAGAACCATGGTTAAAAATGCAGAGAGGATAGGATCTCAAATTACATCCTTAAACGATGGAAGAATAACGAACGTTGGAAAAATCCTGAGGCAGTATCGCCTGGATGAAATTCCTCAACTAATTAATATCGTTCAAGGAGATATGACATTTGTTGGGACACGCCCAGAGGTAATTAAATATGTTGAGAAATATACCGATGAAATGATGGCTACTTTACTACTCCCTGCCGGAGTTACTTCTGAAACCAGCATTCAATATAGAAATGAAGAAAAACTGTTGTCAGATACAGATAATACAGATCAAATTTATGTTGATATTGTACTGCCAGAAAAGATGAAAATTAATCTTAAGAGCATTGAGGATTTCAATATTAATAAAGATATTAAAACAATGATTAGAACGGTTTTGCATGTTTTAAAAAAAGATCAAGAAAATGTAGCTACTTGTACCGATTAAAATGAGGGAAAATGGATGATGAATAAATGGATAAGAAATTAATTGCCTTACTTACTAACCATGATGATGACATTTATTGTTTTAGAAAAGAATTAATTGAGGTGCTTGTGGCTAACAATTATGAGGTATTGATATCTTGCCCGTATGGTTCGAAGTTGGAATTGATGAACGATATTCCATATATACATGACAATATTTATATCGATCGTAGAGGTACAAATGTTTTATCCGATGTGAAACTTTTATTACATTATGTGAAAATTTTGAAGCAATATGAACCGGATATTGTTTTAGGTTATACGGCAAAACCTAATGTATATGGCAGTATGGCGGCAAAATGGCTTAAAATACCTTATATTAACAATGTTACTGGGTTAGGTAGTGCATTGAATAAAAACAGCTTGTTAAAATCATTAATTATGTTTCTATTTAAAAGGGCTTTTAAGCATTCAAATTATATATTCTTCCAAAATGATGAAAACATGAATTTAGCTATTAATAGAGGAATGGTTCGAGGGAAATATCGATTGATACCAGGTTCAGGAGTAAATACGGAAAGATTTCCCTTACAGCCATATCCAGAAGACAATGATAAAATAATTTTTAATTATATTGGGCGAGTCTTATACGATAAAGGTGTGGATGATTATATTGAAGCTGCAAAACGTATTAAGAAGAAACATCCTAATACGGAATTTAACATTATTGGATTTATTGAACCATCTGAAAATCATTATAATTGGTACCTAAAAAAGCTGGAGTATTTAGGGATACTCAATTATAGAGGTAATCAGAATGATGTTCGACCATTTATTGCACGATCTCATGCAACTATTCATCCCTCCAATTATGGTGAGGGCATGTCAAATGTTTTATTGGAAAGCGCATCTTCAGGAAGACCAGTTATTACAACTAATATTGCTGGATGCAGAGAAATAGTTGATGATGGTGTTTCTGGGTTTATTTATAATGCAGGAGATATTGATGAATTAGTTTTGAAGATTGAAACATTTATAGGATTGGATAATGTTGTTCGAAAAAACATGGGTATTGCAGGTAGAAATAAAGTTTGTAAAACATTTTCCAGATCTATTGTCGTCGATGCTTATCTCAAAGCAATTGGATGTTTAGCCAGGTGAAGAATTAAGGGGAAACATATTGGACAAAAAAAAATTTGTTGTTACTGTTATTAATTCAGTTTCTGAAACTAGTATGCCATTTAATGAATTCGTTTTACACAGATATAAAATTTGCCCTACTGATAGACAACTCGTAATAGTATGTAGTCATTCTATTCCAGATACTATTTTTATTCCGAAAGATCTCCCTATATACTGTGTCGGATATAGTTTTAAAAAAATACAAGAGATTATGCGACAAGTTAAAAATGAGTGTACTAATGAGCAAATGAAATTAATTATTCATTTACATCAACCAAAATCAGCAGTAGTTTTTTTTGCAAGCACAATATTTCAAAAGTATAGAAAAAAAACAGTATTTACCATTCACAGTTTATTTTATGCGTACAATTTTATAAATAAAGTGCTAAGTATTATTTCTGTAGCGATGGCAGCTAGAGTGATATGCGTAAGTGAAGCATCCTATGATCATTATCCAAATGTGGCAAAGAAGATAAAAAAAGATAAGTTTTTCATAGTTAAAAATGGCGTAAATTTGGATCGGATCAAAAATATTATTGAATTAGATGAGGAAAGAAAACATGAAATTAAGAGTTTAATTTATGTAGCAAGAATGATACCGATAAAAAATCATAGATTTTTGATAGAAGTATTCTCACGGATCAAACCATGTAAACTTATCTTAATTGGCTCGGATAGTAATAATAACGAAATAATAGAGCTCATAAAAACAAAAAGATTAGATGATCGCATAGAAATCGTGGGATTGATTCCCCGAGATGAAGTATATAAGAGGTTACAACAGGCAGATATATACGTATCTCCATCTTTAGTAGAGGGACTACCAGTAAGTGTTTTAGAAGCAATGTGTATTGGACTTCCCTCAATTCTGTCAGATATCAAACCTCATTTAGAAATAAGTAGCCAATGTACCGGTGTTAAAACAGTACCATTAGATCAGGCTCAATGGATTAATACATTAAATGATTATTTAGATATGGACAAAAAGACATTAAAAAATATAGGTATTTGTGGTAAGCATTGTGTGCAAGATAAGTTTTCCCTCGATAGCATGCTGAAACATTACGATGAGTTATTTGATGAAATGTAAGAAGGATTTTTTGTATGTTGCAGTCCATTAGAAACATGCTCTTATCATTTGAAGAAGCGAATATAATATATTGTCATTGGAAAAGCAATGAACATCTCAATGATTCAGTTAATGGAGATACGGACTTAGATATATTATTTAGAAAATCACAACGGCAAGAAATTGACATTATACTTAACAAATGCGGATTAAAGCGTTTTCGAGCAACTTATCATATGCAATATAATGCAATAGAAGATTTTATCGGTTTTGATAAAGAAACTGCAAAAATATGGCATCTTCACGTGCATTATCAGTTAACCTTAGGTGAAAAGCATCTTAAAGGATATACTCCTCCATGGGCTGATTATATTTTGAATAATAGGTGGTTTTCAGAGGAATTTGGTGTGTTTTGTTCTCAGCTAGAGGATGAATACTTTCTAATTTTATTAAGAATAGCCCTAAAATTGAGATGGCGTGACTTTTTTAAAAAACTTGGAAAGCCAGAAATAGACGAAATAAACTGGCTAAAAGGTTATTCGCCAGATCATAAAGTAATCAAGAGTGCAAAAATACTATTAGGAGAAAGATGTTCCAAAGAATACGAAAAAGTATTAAATAAAAAATTACGTAATAGAAGAGATCTTTTTAAATTACAAAGATATTTACGATCAGATATGAGGCAATTTACTTCGTATACCGCTTCTAAATCATTGATAAAAAGAACAATTCGTGAAGGCTTTTGGTTTATAGGAGGAATTGCCAGAAGATTAGGCTTAAACTCAACCATTCCAAGTAGAAGAATATCACCATCAGGTGGAACCGTTATAGCTATTTTAGGTAGTGACGGCGCAGGTAAATCCACGTCTGTCGCATATATTAAAAAAGAGTTTGGGAAAAAAATCGATTTAATGACAATTTATTTCGGTAGTGGAGATGGGGATAGTTCTATATTAAGATACCCCATGCGTTTAATTGCAAAAAGAGTTGGTGGTAAAGGCCTTGGAAATTCAATCCGAAAGGACACCAATATATCAAAATCCAAGAAAAACGTATATTTCTTAGCAAAAGTATTGTGGAGTATAGCACTTGCAAGAGAAAAAAGAAAAAAACTAAAAATGGTTACAAAAGCCCGTAATAATGGGTTATTAGTAATAACAGATAGGTATCCTCAGGTTGAAATAACAGGGTATAATGATGGGCCTCTCCTAACTGATTATTATAAGGGGAAATCCCGCTTATTACGAAAGATAGCAATTTGGGAAATGAACATATATAAGAGTGCATATGTTAATCCACCTGACTTAGTAATAAAATTACTTGTTCCTACAGAACTTGCAATAGAGCGAAAACCAGAAATGACAGAATTTGAAATTGAAAATAAGAAAACCGCTGTTAGGAAAATCAACTTATCTCAAAACGTAGTAGAAGTTGATACGTCACAAAATAAAATCATTTCGTTTGGCAATATTATGGAGCAAGTATGGAAAATCATATAAAGCAAGGTATAATAATCGAATTTTTCGGTTTGCCGGGAAGCGGAAAAACCACATTAGCGAATATGTTTGCCGATAAACTGGAACAGAGTGGTTATTCCATTCAGAAATCTATATATCGTATAAATAATGAATGCAACACAATAGCTAGATTATTAATCAAGACCTATACAACATTATGTTTTACACTAAATAATTTTCCGTTTATTTATAATTTGTTTTCATTCATATATGAAGAGAAAAACATTTTTAGGAATTTAAAAGACATTATAAAACAATGGATAAATATTTGTTTTGTCTTAAATTATATTAATAAAGGTAATGAGACGGATATAGTAATAGCGGATCAAGGTGTTATACAAGCTGCCATTTCTATATCGTTTTATCATAAGAATATTGATTTAAATTCAATTATAAAAAGGCTTATAAGTCAAATTAGCAAAAATCAAGTTTTTATTTATGTACATGTTGATATTGAAAAAGACTTAAAGCGGTTAAAAAATAGAAAAAATGGAAAATCGCGCTTAGAAAAAGAAAACAATACTATCATTAAAACGATGCAATTACAAAAGATCGAATCGCAATGTAATACAATTGCTAATTCGTTTAAATGTATAGTTATTGACAATAATGAATCCTATTCAGCTGAATTAAGTACGACTAATAATATTAACACCATAATAAGTAATCTGGTACAGGAAGTTATAACAAAATACCTTTTGAGACTTGAAGATATTTCATCACTTTAAAATTTAGAATGGACAAGCCATTAAATTATAGATTTACCTTTAGCTGGTTTTATTCCTGATTATTGAAATAGTAAGTTTCGGTAGACATTGGGAATTTGTATGCAAGGATATAACCATTCTTATAATCCAATTAATAATAGATCTGAATTTGCCCGGTTTGCCTTTTAAGAACAAGAAGAAATGAGAACACACAAAAGCTGGTCTTTCTGCCAGGAAGCAGTGCAGAACAAAAAGCGAACAGGATATTGAAAGCATTGGTGGATGCGAAATGAGCTATTACATATTGCGAATTGATGATGCCTGTGAGAAGAGAGATATTCAAAAATGGGATAGAATGGAATTCCTGTTAGACCGGTATGGGATCCGGCCTCTGGTGGGTGTCATTCCCCATTGCGAAGACCCGGCGATGGACATATATGCGGCCGATCCAGAGTTCTGGGGCCGGGTGGATGCATGGGTTCAAAAAGGATGGACAATTGCCATGCACGGGTACAACCATGTGTATAGTACCAATTCCGGCGGCATTAACCCTGTAAACAAACGGTCGGAGTTTGCGGGGGAACCATTGGAGATTCAGAAAGAAAAAATCGTAAAGGGTGTTGCAGTTTTAAGGGAACACGGGATCGACCCGCAGATTTTTTTTGCACCTTCCCATACTTTTGACAAGAATACGATAGAGGCGTTGAAAACAAGCAGTAATATACGAACTATTTCCGATACTATTGCGTTTAACACCTATTACTTCAATGAGATCCTATTTATTCCCCAACAGTCTGGCCGCGTCAGGAAGCTTCCTTTTCCTCTGGTGACCTTTTGCTACCATCCGAATACGATGCGGCATGCAGACTATGGGAGACTGGAGCAATTCCTTCATTCCTATGGAGGCTGTTTTGTTTCAACTGAGTTCTTTATGGGCAACAAGAGAAAACAGACATTGGTAGACGGCATATTAAGAAAATTCTACTTTTTGATAAGGTGAAAGCATGATAGTGTTATTTACTTCAAACAGTCAAGGCGGCATTCTGCAGTTTACAAGGGTTTTAGCGAAGGCTTTTCAAAAGACAGGTCATGATGTGACGCTGTTTTGCCCCGATGGAGCGGAGTCCTTTGTTTCAGATGCCGCCATTGTTCGGTACCATCGGGTAAAGACCCTTTTCCATCGGCATCCGAAGATTCGTGGCTTGACGGACCAGGTTTTGGCTTTTAACCCGACGATGGCCATATTTACTGATGATGTTACGACGTCGGCGGCAGTTGCAATCAATGTAAGCCGGGCTGTTCCAACGGCGATATGTATCCATGACATTACGCCGCACCTTACCAATGATGTTGTTCATCTTCTGCGTAGAAGGGTTAATTTACTTTTAATCAAGCGCAGTTATGGTTGTGTTGATCATATTATCTGCCTTTCAAGCAGTGGCAAAGCGGCTTTTAAAAAGCTGTATGCGGAGTATGAAGGCAAAACTTTCGTCATGCCACTGGGAGCCCATCTTGTAACCGAGGAACAAGTAAGGCCTGGCGAACTCCATGAATCAATAAAATATGTGCTATTTTTCGGCCGCATAGATGCTTATAAAGGGGTAGATTTCCTGGTAGAGGAATTTACCAGCCATCCCCTATCTGACGATATAAAACTGGTGATTGCGGGAAAAGGAGCAGTTGATAAAGCAACCCGGGCAAAAATGAAAACGGACAGGATTCTGTTCCTGAACCGTTTTATCAGAGATGAAGAGATGAACTGGCTTTTTTCCCATTGTATCACAGTTGTGCTTCCCTATAAGGAAGCCTCTCAGAGTGGCGTACTTCCAATTGCCTATCATTATGGCAAGCCAGTCCTAGTTTCAGATTTGCCCGGACTTACGGAAAACGTAATAGAAAACGAAACCGGCCTGATCTATCGTAATAAAAATGAATTTTCGCCGAAATTGCGGGCACTGATTGAGCATGCGGAAGGTATGAAGAGCTGCATCGTTTCCTATGCGGACCGGCATTTGAACTGGGGAAAAAACGTTGGGGAATTGATCCGTCACGCAAATATCGGTAAAAACTGAGGACTAATAGAATGAACAAAGCTGTTGTCATCGGTGATAACCACCACAATACGCTAGGCTTGATTCGAAGCCTGGGAGAATGCCAGGTTCCTGTTTATGCTGTTCTGTTTGGCAACGGCGGCTCTTTTGTAGCAAAAAGCAAATATTTGAAAATGACTTACGATTGCCGGCCGGGCGCCGATGACTTAGAAAAACTGCTAATGGAACAGTTTGGCAGGGAGAACGAAAAGCCGGTTTTAATTCCCTCTTGCGATACGGCCGCCCTTCTTCTGGACCGGATTTATGACAGACTTTGTGATAGTTTCTTTGTGGGATCGATTGATAGGCGGCAGGGACGCATTTCCGACCTAATGAACAAGTATCGAATGAATGAGTCTGCGGCATCCGCTGGCTTGCGTGTTCCCAAATTTATGCCCTTTGTGTGGGATGGCGCAACGGACACCATTACGATTGAAGAAATGATGCAGCGCAATGATCTACAATACCCTCTGATTGTTAAGCCGTTAGCAAGCGTTTTGGGCAATAAGAGCATGATTCATTGCCTGAACAATCGGGAGGAGTTGACCTGTCTTCTTAGAAAGATGCAGCTAGGCCGGTACCTGTTCCAGAATTATATAAAAAAGACCGATGAATTGGGAGTTCAGGGCGTGGCTTTATATCCCGGGAACGTGGTTTATATTCCGGGGGTTATCTGGAAGGCACGGCAATCTGAAATCGCTGCAGGCAGTACCACCTATGCGGTTTTAGACCGGGATGCCTGTAGTGATGAAATTGAAAAAGTAAGCCGTTTTGTTAGTCAGATCGGCTATAGGGGCATTTTCGACATTGAATTGATGAAAGATGGAGATGACATGTACTTTATCGAACTCAACTTCCGAAATGGAGCTTACGGATATGCTTATACAAGAGCCGGCGCAAATCTGGCATATATCTGGTATCTTTCGTGCATCGGAGAATTGGACGCGATGCCCCGAGAACCGATACGTAAAGTATTTTTAATGAACGAGTTTGCGGATTTTGCGCATGTCAAAAACCGCCACGTACCATTTTTCAAATGGTTGCTACAATATCTGAAGACAAATGTCAAATTGGTTGGCAATTTGCATGATATGAAGCCGTTTTTCTATAAACTAATCTATCATTGAGGTGCATTCATGAGGCTGACAGAAGAAGCATTTTCATCAATTGAAGATATTTGGGACGACCTGTACCAAAATAACAGTCACATTTCCCCCTACATGTCCTATTCCTTTCAGAAAACATATAAAAGGTATCTATGGCTAGGCAGCAAGAGATTCGGCATGCAGTATCTGTGTTATGTCGTCTATGATGGAGCAGAAGCAATTGCAATTATTCCTCTGATCAGAAGGAGAAATGATTATTATCTTGCCGGCGACCTGTGTGCAACCGGCTATTTGGATTGCATCTATTCGGATCAGATTACTGACAGACAAATGGAAGAAATAGAAAAACTGCTGAAAGAAAAAGCCGGAGCGGGTACAAAATTTCACTTAAATAAGCTTAACCAGTCCAGCTTGCTTATGCAGCATTACGCAAGCAGGGTATCTCCCGAACGGGCAACTTGTGTAAGCATTTCCCTTCCAGATTCATATGATGATTATTTTGCCTCCCTATCCAAAAGTGTACGGCAAAATGTCAGAACCGCGAAAAACCGAATGCAGCGGGAGGGAAAGGAGTGGAATGTGGAAACAACGGTTGGCGTTCCAGTTTCGTGGTCTTTGTCGAAGCAGTTATTAGAAGTTTACAACAAAAGATTGGAAAAACGGGACGGTAAAAAGGTTGGTGCAATCACTCGGTACGTCCGGGAACATTTCAATCCTATTACATTAGCTGCTTCACATATGAAGGACAATATCGTCAGTATTTTATATATCGATGGCCGGATTGCCGCCTTTATGATGGGCTTGATTGACAACCGGGAAAGGACCGCCTTGATTCCCCGGCTGGCAATTGACAGCGACTATTCGGTATACTGCCCAGGATTCCTTTTGGTATGCGAAGCAAGCCGTTTTTTGATTGCGCATACTCAGGTCAGAAATTTGGATTTGTCTCGCGGAGATGAACAATATAAGTATTCCCTGGGGGGAACGGAGCATTTCAATTACAGTATCGTGCTATAAAGCGGGAAAGAAAAATGAGGAAAGTCAAAACAAATTCACAATGGAATTCGGCAATGGCGTTCATTCTGGGGTTGCTTTCCACAAATAATATTGTGTACTTATTTGTTGTGGGAACGACGCCTATTATGTTGATCTGCGTTTATTCTGTTGTGTGCTTATTCCTGATCCTACTTTTTCAGGGCGGACGAATCGTAAATTTTACTAAATATATTACCCTGGATTTAAAGTTGTTTTTTATCGGAATATTCGTATCTATTGTGTCGATCTTACTGTTTAATATCGGTAATGCCTATCAATGGTTGGTGGGTATTGTTGATCTGCTGCTATATCTAACTATTGTTATATTGGTTATCGTTGTAAAAGACTACAGAAAGTCAATAATGAGAGGCATATTAATTGGATTGATCATCAACGTACTGTTCATTGCCTATGCCTACTATCTATATCTGCACGGAACAGTTTTTACTCTGTCGGAGGTGTTTCCTGCCGTCAATGTGAAGATCGCATATATCGGAAATGATTTTCGCGGATGGGGGCTGTTCAAAGAACCAGGGCATTTAATGCGGTTTATTGCGATTTTTATATTGTTACTTTGGGAAGAACTTTTCGGTTCTTTATCGGTAAAATCGATCAGCGTGATGGCCATGATTGCATTTATGGTCATGTTTTCTGAGTCGGCCAGTATTCTAATCCTTGTGTTTGGCATATTTCTTTATATTTTTATTGCGGGAAGGACCAACCCAGGAAAATTTCTGCAAGCGGTTGCTATCATTGCTTTCGCCATATTGTCTCTTGTTTTATTAGCAACGAGAATCTCGGTACTACAAACGTTATTAAATACCTTCACGGCAGGGTTTGTTGATGCTTTTGTTCCGTCCGGAGGTAACAGTACTCGCTTTACCGGCATTGACAGTGTTCTTGGCATAATCAAAGAATATCCTTTGATCGGCTGCGGCTGGAATACTCTGACGAAATTATTCATATCGAATGATCTTTACAACTTAAATAATGCGAAAGGCGCTTATTCCGAAGGGCTATCCCTGATCGCGGAAGTGGGCCTCTGGAGCTTGTTTTATTTCGGCTTTTTGATTCGGAAAACGTGGAGTTTTCTTAAGAACAGGAAAGATCTGCACACCCTTGCGTTAGGTTGTTCCCTTCTGATCTACTTTGTCCTCTACTTCACCACAGATTTTTGTATTGACGGCGGGAGTGCAATTCTGTTGGGACTAGTTTTAATTAAAAGCAAGGAAAACAATACGCAACAAGAAATGATTAAACAGACGTTGAAGGGAGTAAAGGCATGAGTTTTCTCCACTTTGTTAAGAGAATAATACTTCCTAATTCTTATTCGCCGGAAGTCTTTAAATCATATTTGCGTAATCATGGCGTTTTAATTGGCGGAATTTTTAGAGGATTGTGGTTTGAAATAGCATGAAGCCGATATACAATCATCAGACGAAGATCCGGTTTATCGTCACCCTCGTCTGCTCCGGATTGGCGGTAACGGTAAAGTACTTAATATCGCTGGTTCTGACACCGTATATTACTGATACATTGGGAACGGAAGCGTACGGTTTTGTTTCTTTTGCAAAAACGTTTTCAGATTACGCTATTATCGTGACCGCTTGTCTGAACGCCTATGCGGCACGGTTTATTACGATTGCATTTCACAAGGACGACAAAAAGGCAGCCAATAAATATTACAGTACGGTGATCCTTGCAAACTTGGCGTTGTCGGGTATTATTTTCATTATTTCCGCGGTTGTCATATGGAAACTAGACCTGTTCGTGAATATTCCGCAGAATTTGATCAGGGATGTGAAAGTCCTGTTTCTGTTGGATTTCGTCAATTATATGATGGTGGCCACGGGAACGGCTTTTTTGGCGTCCGCATATATCAAGAACAGGCTTGACCTGGTCGGATTGATCAAAGTGGGATCCTATACTATCGAAGCAATTGCACTAATTGTTTTTTTTAAGAATTTTGATCCCAAAGTATACTTTGTGGGTTATGCGCTTATTATATCTTCCTTGGTGATTATCGGACTCAATTACTGGATGACTCGGGTCATGACGCCGGAACTGTCCATCCAGAGGAAATCCTTCGATTTTTCGGCCGTTAGAGAATTGGTTATCAGCGGAATATGGAATTCCTTCAACAGCCTCGGCAACGTCCTAAACTCCGGCTTGGACCTTTGGATCAGCAATATTCTTCTTTCCGCTAAAGCAATGGGTGAACTGTCCATAGTCAAGACGCTATCGACCATCTTCACCACTCTGTTTCAGGTGGTTTCGCAGCCTTTTCAACCGATTTTGCTTAAAAAATACTCAGAAAAAGATATCGCAGGAGTTACGCTGACCCTGAAGCGCGGAATAAAAATCAGCGGCTACTTCTCCAACATGCTGTTCGCCGGACTAGTCGCGGTCGGTTTGACGTATTATAGGCTCTGGACGCCGAATCAGAACACTCAGTTTCTGTATTCGGTAACAATTGTCACAATTATTGGAAGCGTAATTGAGGGCGCAGTCTTTCCACTTTTTTATGTATATACGTTAACCTTGAAGAATAGGGTGCCATGTATTGTCACAATTCTCAGCGGAGTTCTCAATGTAGCCGGTATGTATGTCCTGCTAACCTTCTACCATGTTGGACTCTATGGGGTTGTGGGAACCACAACGGTCCTGGGCTGGTTTGTATACTTCATTTTTACTCCGCTGTATACATCGCACTGCTTAAAAATCAGTAAAACAACATTTTATTCGACCCTGATCAGAGTGATCGTCTCTTGCGTGGCTATAACCGGCTGTTTGGAGCTGCTCACGAAGATATATATGCCTATCTCCTGGATAAGCCTGATTCTGTATGCTCTGGTGGGCTGCGTGATGGGGCTTCCGATTCATATACTCATTACCGCAGACAGTAGTGATTATAAAATTCTGTTTGGAATGGTAAAAAAGACCGGAAAAAAAGCACAAGATAGAATTGAGGGAAGGTAGTTTGAATGAATATTATAAAACAATTTGGACCAAAAGTAATTTTAGTTACCGGTGGAGCCGGATTCATAGGATTTCATTTATCAAAAAGGCTACTGAACCAGGGTGTGACAGTGGTCGGGTTTGACGCTCTCAATGATTACTATGATGTGAATCTCAAATACAGCCGTCTGGGTTTGCTGCAGGAGTATGAAAAATTCAGCTTTGTAAAGGGAGATCTGGCCAGCAAGACCGATATACAGGATGTGTATACCAAGTACCGGCCTGATTTTGTTGTGAATTTGGGTGCCCAAGCCGGTGTGCGCTACAGTATAGAAAATCCTGATGCATATATTCAGAGCAATATAGTGGGATTCTTCAATATTCTCGAAGTCTGCCGCCATTATGGTGTAGACCACTTGGTCTATGCTTCCTCAAGTTCCGTCTATGGAGCGAATAAGAAGGTCCCTTTTTCCGTTGATGATCGGGTGGACGAGCCTGTAAGCCTTTATGCCGCTACAAAAAAATCCAATGAGTTGATGGCTTATACCTACAGCCATTTGTACGGAATTCCGGCTACTGGTCTACGCTTTTTTACAGTTTACGGTCCTCACGGCAGGCCAGATATGGCCTATTATTCTTTTACTAAAGCAATATTAGAAGGAAAACCGATAAAGGTGTTTAACAACGGTGATTTATACAGGGATTTCACCTATATAGATGATATTATTTCTGGCATTATCAACGTTTTGCCCAATCCATCACAAAAAGATGAAAATGGAGCAGCCCACAAGATCTATAATATCGGCAATAACAAACCGGTCAAACTAATGGACTTTATTCAAACGTTGGAACAGTGCCTGGGTAAAGAAGCACTTAAAGAATTCTATCCCATGCAGGCTGGTGACGTATATCAGACTTATGCTGATGTAACCGATCTGATGCGCGATTTTGATTTTAAACCTGATACGTCCATAAGTGAAGGCTTGGCAAAGTTCGTTAAGTGGTACAAGGAATATTATAAAGTGGGGGAATGATGTAATGAAAATTGCAGTAGCGGGGATAGGATACGTTGGCCTTTCTAATGCCGTTTTATTGGCACAGAACAACGAAGTTGTTGCTTATGATATTATCCAGCATCGTGTTGATATGGTAAACAGCAAGATGTCGCCGATACTTGATAATGAAATAGAGAAGTATTTACTAACAAAAAAATTAAGTTTGATGGCAACAACCGATGCATATAAAGCTTTTTTTGATGCTGATTATGTAATTATAGCGACACCAACTGATTATGATCCAGATAAGAATTATTTCAATACAAGAACGGTGGAAGCCGTTATTGCTAATGTCCTTTCAATTAATCCAGATGCAGTTATGGTTGTTAAGTCAACTGTTCCGGTTGGTTACACTGAAAAAGTTAAAAAAATGTTTGAAACGGATAATATAATATTTTCGCCTGAATTTTTACGCGAAGGAAAAGCCTTATATGATAATTTATACCCTTCGAGAGTAATAGTTGGCGAACAATCAAATCGAGCAGAGGTATTTGCAAATTTGTTAATTCAGGGGGCAATTCAGCAAGATGCTCCAGTATTGTTTACTAACTCAACAGAAGCCGAAGCTATTAAATTGTTCTCCAATACCTTTTTAGCATTAAGGGTCGCCTTTTTCAATGAACTGGATACATATGCTGAAATAAGAGAACTAAACACCAGGCAAATAATTGAGGGAGTTGGCCTTGATCCCAGAATAGGCAGCCATTATAATAATCCGTCTTTTGGTTATGGCGGATATTGTTTGCCCAAAGACACAAAGCAACTTAAAGCTAATTATGAAGACGTACCCAATAATATTATTGGGGCAATAGTTGATGCAAATAGAACTAGGAAAGACCACATTGCCGATATGATTTTGGCAAGAAAGCCCAATATTGTAGGAATATATAGATTAACTATGAAAACTGATTCCGATAATTTCAGGGCTTCATCGGTACAGGGAGTAATGAAAAGAGTTAAAGCAAAAGGGATCGAGGTTATAGTCTATGAACCGGTTCTAAAAGAGGACTTATTTTTTAATTCAAGAGTAATAAGAGATTTAGATGAATTTAAAAAAATGTCCGATGTTATTGTATCCAATAGATTATCAGATGATCTTTTAGATGTTGAAGAAAAGGTTTATACGCGGGATTTATATAATCGGGATTAAAGATAAGGATTTTGGGGTATATTCTATGAACATTTTAGTAACCGGCGGTGCAGGATATTTAGGGTCACACACATGTGTTGCTTTGCTGGAAGCAGGACATCGAATAATCATTGCAGACAATCTTTCTAATAGTAAACCTGAAACGATCGAAAAAATAAGAAAAATTACCAAAAAGGAAATTACTTTTTATAGGATAGATGTGACTAATAACGAATCAGTTGATAACATGTTTGCCAATCATTCAATTGATGGTGTTATACATTTTGCAGGATTTAAAGCAGTAAGTGAGTCTATTGAGAATCCATTAAAGTATTATTATAACAATACTGTTACAACTTTGGTTTTGGCTAAGGCTTGTAAAAAATTCAGAGTTCGAAAATTTATATTTAGTTCTTCAGCAACGGTTTATGGTGAAAATAAAATTCCTTTTACTGAGAATATGCAATTACTACCTCGCACCAATCCATATGGTGAGACCAAAATTATAAGTGAACGGATTCTTAGTGACTTAGCTAGATCTAGTAAAGATATTTCAGTTTCACTTTTTCGCTATTTTAATCCTATTGGAGCACACAAAAGCGGACTTATTGGTGATGCTCCGAAAGGCATACCAAATAATATAATGCCATTTATTACTCAGGTAGCTAACGGGAAATTAAAAAGACTAAAAATTTTTGGTAATGACTATCCTACTGTAGATGGTACTGGTGTAAGGGATTATATCCATGTAATGGATTTAGCCGAGGGACATGTTGCTGCATTGAATGTTGATACAGAGGGAGTGCAAATTTATAATCTGGGTACCGGAAAAGGTACTTCGGTGCTGCAACTGGTAAAGGCCTTTGAAGATGCTAATAATATAGAAATTCCTTATGAATTTGTGGCAAGGCGACCAGGTGATATAGCTGAATGCTATGCTGAGATTTCTAAAGCGAAACGGGAATTGGGATGGATTGCCCGTCGAAATTTAATCGATATGTGCTTAGATGCCTGGAGGTTTGAGAAAGGATATGAGAATGAGGTAATTGAGGAGTTGTAGGAAGAATTTAATTTGAACGAATTTATATGTGAGTAACATTGCCTTTACGTTGCCGGTTGTTACTAAATATTGCCAGATTTAGTACCGTATATTAACATTAATTTATATTTGATAGCGCTTATTATTGGTGAGAGGGGACCTTATTCATGAAGAAGACTACTTATATGGTGGTTGCATTGTTATTAATTATGCTATCTTTACCCGGTCAAGCCTTTGCGGCCGCGAAAGGCCCAACTTTTACTAAGATTTCAGCTAATAATATAGTAGGGATATATGTATCCCCGGGTTTTTCAGACGATAAAATGCTGTTTATCATAACTAAGGATCAGGATAAGAATAATTCCCTGTATAGAAGCAAGGATGGAGGATTATCATGGGAACAAAACAGGCTCTTTATTGATGGATTTTCAAGGGACTTTCCTGACAATAGTCTAATTCTGTGTGATCTCGTTTTTTCTGAAAAAGGATCTATATATTTGTCTTTAAATGATAAGGACAAAAAAGTATATTCCTTTGTAAAAAGCGATGATCAGGGAGAAACATGGAAAACTGTTAATAACAACGCATTTTACAATCTGATTCATAATGGAGATTCATTTTTGGGAATAGATAGAGCAACAAAACGCCTGCAGAAATCAGACAGTACTGGTGGAAAGTGGTTCTTGAAAAGTGACGTTCCTTTACGGAACAACTGCATGGTGATTGCCGACAGTCAATATATGTTATGCGTTTGTAATAAAACAATTCTCATGAGTTCGAATACCGGTGGGCAATCATGGGAGGCCGTAAATGGAGTTGGGACGGATATAACTGATGTTTTTTTCCTCCCCGATAATGAGCAAAATATTTTCATTGCCAGTGATTCGAGCAAAGTGATGAAAGCGTATAGTTCTATGGATAATGGAAAGAGCTGGCAGTTAATGCAGTTTGGATCCGAAAATAAAGCCAAGATAACCTGTGCCGCCGGGCTGCCGGGGGGGGTAATACTAATAGGGACCAACAGTAATAAGGTTTTGATATCAGAGGATTATGGAAAGACATGGACGACCGTATCAGCAGGAATATCCGGTGCAATTACGGATATTCAGTGTGTTTCTGAAGGAGATTCTTTTGAAATATTCGCCGCAACATCCGCAGGATTATTTGATTTGCATTATGTAGTAGAAAAAAAGGAAACCATTAAACACCAGGAAATTAAATTCACAGTTGGGCATAAAGAGTATTCAGTTGCCGGTGAAACCAGACAAATGGAAAACAGTCCTTTTATTAACAAGGGAAAAGTATATATTCCTCTGAAGTATTTGGCAGAAGCGATAGGGGCTCAAGTTTCCTATGATGAAAACAAAAGAAAAGCGACTCTTACCCAGGGCAAAATCAATGTTGTAGTGCCTTTGCAGAGCAAAAAAATTAACGTGAACGGAAAAACCGTGACTATGGATGTGGCGCCCATAATTAAGGATGGCCGGCTAATGCTTCCTGCCAGTTATATTACTGAAGCGTTTGGGTATTCGATCGAATGGCTGGCTAAAACAAATACTGTTAGGATATATTAAGAAATTAAAAAAACTCCCTTGTCTTGTACGCATCACTATATAATAGGAAGTGATTTTGGAAGTAATGCTTAGTTTATTAAGGGAGGATTTTAATTAAATGAATGATGAGCCATCAGTTCCGGATAAAGCTCCGGAAGTTGAGACTAATCAGCCCAAAGCGGGGCTAAAGCTGCTGCCTTTAGTAGCCTTGCTTATTTTTCTGGCGGGTATTGCGCATTTTTCCAACCAACCGGCCCGGGAACAGGATTTGAAGCCCTGGCTCAATCAGTACCCGCGGCTGATCAAAGCAGTACAGGGACTGCCCCACATCCAGTTAAATTATGAAGGACATATTGAGAACAATTATAAAAATCCAGCGAGCTTTATCCAGTTCTGCCTGCGCAAGACAGTTCATTTTACCATGTATGGAACCCTTGGTTTACTGGTTTTATTTAATCTAAGGGGTTTGGGTTTAAGGGACAAACGGCTCTACGTTGGTGCTGCCCTGATTCTTCTATTGGTGGCCGGTTTGGATGAGTGGCATCAGTTGACGGTTCCTGGGAGGATGGGGCTGTACTATGATGTGATCGTAGACTTCCTGGGGTTTACGATATTTGCTTTAATAGCTAGGAAGAGATTTTCGGCTTCATAGTTTTTATTGGTTAGCCATTCCATAAATGCCACCAGGGTATCTTAGAGAAGTGTTCTCCGATATACCTTTACTATTTTGCGGCGTTTATTCTCTTCGCTATCTCAATCTGAGCAGCAAGAATCTCTTTAACCTGATTCGTCTTCATACCGGCTGAACTCGCCAACTCGATCACTTCAGCCCAATCATTGTTTCCGCCTGACGTAAGATAGTCTCTGTATATATGGTATCCTGGAGCTTCTTTACGGATTAAGCCTTCCATGATCCCGGCTATACGGTGATCTTCTTTCATTGGTATATCCGGAATATTCGGGTTTGCCGCCCGCAAATACTGATCTCTGCCATTATCGAAGTAATATTTTAATGTAGGTTCTGAGAAACCGGTCCGTAAATCCTTTACCGCAACAACAATTTGACCATTTGGGGCTGTATCTCCCTCCTTGCAGACTACATAATCACCATCCAGGATACCAGCTCCAATCATACTGTCACCGGTGACCTTGAGGGCAAACTCAGCCCGCATGTAACCGGGTACATCCAGATAACCGTCATAGCTTTTCTGGAGTAGCAGGGGCAGGGCTGTACGGATGGTGCCCAGGATGGGAATACGGTGTAGTCTATCTATAGAAATTTTATTTTGAATTTCAATTTGCCTAATATCAGATTTGCACATTATGTATTCTACCGTACAACCAAATAAATCAGAAAAAGAAAGTAGCTCTTCAGGAGTAACGCTTCTTATACTTTTTTCAATTTTTGAA
>JBDKUD010000284.1:0-3761 GCA_039679805.1 Syntrophomonas sp.
AAATGTGTGTGGAACCATCGCAGCTGTTGGCATTAACCTTCCACTCGGATACTCCGCCCTTTTTATCGAGAGTTATTAAGCCGGCATTAACAAAAGCCGTATTAATATTGATATTATATTGAGTATCAATTGCACCATGATCTCCCAGTACACCAAAAGCCGTATCACCATATAGCCCCGCTTCTTTAACTGCCCTGACTATCTCCCCCAGACGTTCATCCTGACGTTTAAGGGCTGCCCGAGCTTCTTTTGAATCTACCCCGTTTGAGTGTTGAAAATGATCCAAATCAGTAAGATGGATGAAGGCCAGGTTTGGTTTCCTGCTTTTAATCATATGGGCAGCGGAAGCAGCCGTAAAATTATCCAGGTTGGGTTCTTTTTTTCCATCCAGCATCTTTCCAAAGCGTATATCGACATCCAGAATAAATAGTGGGGTTCCATTCTTTAAAACCAGTCCGACCTGACTTTGCCCGGGTTTATTAGGCCATATTTCCGGCAGGTTATAATTAACGGGTGCACCGGCAGTTACCGGCCAGAATAATGTTCCCACCGTCATCTTGGACTTTCGAGCATAATCAAACAACGTGGGAGACTTAATGTCCCGATAGTACCAGTACCAGTCAGGATCCTTAACCCCGGGCTGGTTGGGGGTATTGGAAATTATCCCGTGTTTATCCGGATATACGCCGGTAACAATTGTTGTATGGGCCGGGTACGTAAGCGATGGGTAAACACTGTTAACTTCATTAATCATTGAACCATTGGCAATTAGGTCACTAAAATTAGGCAGAGTTTTAAAATAGGTAAAATCCTCAGCTCTTAACGCATCAACAGATATCACCACTACATGCCGGGCCCTGGCATCTGATGAAAAACTTGGCTGGTTTACTAGCTTAAACACCAACCGTCCCACCAGCATAACTACTCCAAATACTATTAGAGCCTTAAGTACAATATTCATACCCTTCTTCTCCCGGACCATTATTAATCCCCTCTCAAATGTTTTATTATTATAGCCATAAGTTAGTACTTCAAAAGTTAGTGCCTGACTCCTATTTCTATCTAATGAATAACAAATCCTGTATATTAGTTTAACGCAGGCACATCCATCTGTAACTCCCCTTCACCTTGCCATATTTTTTTCTTGCCGGGGAAAAAATAGAGTAATATAATAAGAACGATATTGAACAGAAGCAGAGAAGTTGTCGGTTCAATATAATTACATAATTATTTTCTTGAGTAAAGGCGCTCTATTTTAGTGGTTACACTTAACCATTAGTAAATAGAGCGCTTTTGTATTTTAAAAAAATAACGAAGGGGTTATTTAGTATGAACGTAAATATGTCAGGTGCGGCAGCCGGGATAGACACCATTTGGGTTATTCTTTGTGCTGCCCTAGTTTTTCTTATGGAAGGTGGATTTGCCTTTCTGGAAGCCGGCTTCATAAGTGCCAAAAACTCAATTAATATTGTTATGAAAGTCTTTTCGGATTGTACCCTGGGAATGCTCAGTTATTGGGCAGTGGGATTCGGAGTAATGTATGGCCTGGATAAAGGAGGCCTTTTCGGCAGCACCGGTTTCTTTATCGGCGGCGATTTGAGTCACATTAAATTACGTATACCTATTTATGCCTACTGGCTATTTCAGGCTGCCTTTGCTATGGCCATGGCTTCAATTGTCTCCGGAGCCGTAGCTGAACGTATGAAGTTTAAGCCATACCTGATATATACAATCCTGGCTACAGCTATTATCTATCCAATTGCCGGTCACTGGGTATGGAGCGTTGGCGGTTGGTTAGGGAAACTTGGTATGTTGGACTTCGCGGGATCGTCAGTAGTTCACGCGGTTGGAGGCTGGAGTGCACTGGCAGCAGTTCTGGTCCTCGGTCCTCGTACCGGCAAGTACTCAGAAGATGGCTCTGTAAATTTTTTACCACCCCATAACCTGCACCTGGCGTTCCTGGGTACTTTTGTACTCTGGTTCGGTTGGTTTGGATTCAACGCCGGCAGTTCCCTGTCAGGTCTTGATATGAATATTGCCCGTATAGCAGTAACTACTAATCTGGCCGCCGCGGCCGGAGGTACTGCTGCTTCTCTATTCACCATGTTTAGATATGGCAAGCCTGATCCCAGTATGATGATGAATGGCGCCCTGGCCGGACTGGTAGCCATTACTGCGGGAACAGCCTTCGTCAGTCCGGCCAGTGCAGTTATAATTGGCGGAATTGCTGGAGTTCTGGTGGTCCTGGCAGTAGCTTTCTTCGACCGGATAAAAGCTGATGACCCGGTTGGCGCCATTGCCGTGCACGGAGTTAATGGCACCTGGGGTATCCTGGCGGTAGGATTATTTGCAGAAAAAGGCGGTCTCTTCTTTGGAGGAGGTATAAAACTCTTGTTAGTCCAGGCCCTGGGAGTTGTCGCTGTCTCAGTCTGGGCATTTACTATGACCTATGTAATTTTCAAATTATTGAAGAAAACTACCGGAATACGCGTATCCAAAATGGAAGAAATCATCGGCCTTGATCTTACCGAGCATGATATTACCGCCTATTCAGGTATGGCTAGCAACGAGGGAGATTAACCTTTTTTTATAACTTAAATAACCTCCAATGTTAACAGGGAGCTTAACGCCCCTGTTTCTTTTTGCCACTTTAACCTGCATTTTGGACGCAACTTCAACTTCGGTTCATTTTCTTATTGCTACCATACCAATAATCATCATATACTAGATAAAAGAAGTAAGTATTGCATATGGGTCTGTTTTTATATGCTCTCCATAAACATTCAAGGGGGAATTATTAGTGAAGAGAATAGAAGCGGTTATCAGACCTTCCAAATTAAATGACTTGATAGCAGCACTTGATGAAATTGGAATTAAAGAAATAAACATTTTTGATGTAAAGGGTCGGGGCCTACAAGGGGCACAAAAGCACTTTTATCGGGGGCAGGTGCATAATAACGACTTATTTGACAAAGTAAAGGTTGAATTCAACTGCTCCAACGAAGCAGTTGATACAATATTAAATACTATATTAAAAGCATGCCAAACCGGTAAAATAGGTGATGGGAAAATTTTCGTTTATCCTCTTGAAGATATCTTGACTATATAACAAACCATTGACTTCGGTCCTCTATCCATGAATATTTAAAAAGGGGTTATCCTTACGGACAACCCCTTTAATCGTTTTACACCCAAGCCCAAAAGCAAACTTGGTATCTTGGGCTTTTTCAATGCTTAATGCGCATCCCACATACTCCCAGGGCTTGAAGTCTAAAAATAAAAATTCCCGGCACCCGCAAAAGTACCAGGAATTTATTAGGGCCGGATTTTCCTGTCTTAAGGCAGGAAAAGGCCTTCCGGATCTACTACATTATAAAGCAATTCCAATTGTTTGTAGGTAGGGGGCTTGGTCTCCCCGCTGTATCTGGAAACATTCAGGTCAAAGCCGACATTATCCTTAACATCTTGTACAGTGAAACCAGGATGTACGGTATCCAGATACATCACGCCATCTTCGTCAAATCTGAAAATTGCCATGTCGGTAATAACGGCTGAAGGGCCGCCTTTGCAGAATTTGCCATAAACCTCCTGCTTGGATACATATTCACCACTGGGCCATTTCTTTACCCGCCATCCGGGAGATGTGACATACTCTAACTCTTCCGAGAAACGGCGCTTTTCCTGTACCATGATTAAGACCGTTCTTTTGGCAAAAGAAAGGATATCGGCGTTGCCGCCGCTGCCGGCAAATCTCTTTTTGC
>JBDKUD010000440.1:0-4712 GCA_039679805.1 Syntrophomonas sp.
GATGTACATGAGATACGAAGAGTTATGGGAGTTGCATGACCTGTTGTTTTACACCATGGGTTTGTTTCACCAAAAATTCCTCCATCGATTTCGCAAAGAAAGTCAAAAATATCCTGGACTTAAAAAAAATCATATTAAGATCATCGGTTTCCTCTATCAGCACCCGTTTCTTACTGCAACCGAAATTGCAAAGATGCTGAATATGGAGAAGGGCAGCTTGACCACATTGGTTGATCAATTGGTGGAGTTTGGTCTAGTTAATCGTTGCGAAGACCATCATGACCGAAGAAAATCTCTTCTGTCGCTTACGGATGCCGGAAAAGTAGAAATGGAAGATATACTGAATGATTCCATCCAGCGTATGAGCAAAATCCTCGGTGATGCAGACCCCGATGAGCTACAGGAATTTGTAGCCAGTCTTAGGCATGCTACTGAATTCATGCAAAAATTATAGAAGGCGAGTTAAATAAATGGATAATACATGCGCACTAAAAAATGATAAAATCAGCCGTCTGCTATGGAACTTTTCCTGGCCAGCCATAATCGCTATGGTGGTAAATTCTCTGTACAACATTATTGACCGCATATTTGTAGGTCGTGGAGTGGGTTCAATTGCTATTGCTGCCACAACCGTAGCTTTTCCAATAATGCTTATTCTCTTGGCTGTGTCTGTGCTTATTGGCGTTGGTGCTACATCACTGATCTCTATACGCCTAGGAGAAAAGAAAAGGGAAGAAGCTGAAAAAATAGCCGGCAATGCCATGGTAATGTTGATCTTGCTTCCCATATGCATAAGTATACTTTATTTTCTTTTTACCGATCCCATTCTTACTTTTTTTGGTGCCGACATTAAAGTTCTGCCTTATGCCAAGGATTTTACCAACATTGTAATGCTGGCATCAGCCTTGGGTTCTATAAGCATGGGAATGGTAAACTTTATCAGAGCTGAAGGCAATCCCAGAATGGCAATGTATACCCAGATCATCGGAACCTTGATTAATATAGTCTTGAATTATCTTTTCGTCATGCGATTAGGCTTTGGGATTAGGGGATCCGCACTGGCTACCGTCTGTGGTCAAACATTTTCATCAATTTGGGTCCTGCGCTATTTCTTTTGGGGACCTAGCCTCCTTAAAATACGGCTAAAGAATCTCAGATTGCATAAAAATTTAGTTTTTACTATTATGTCCATTGGCTTTGCTCCCTTTGCAATGCAACTGGCCAACAGTCTGCAAAATACCATCCTGAATAAAGCGCTAATGACCTATGGTGGGGATATGGCACTGTCAGTCATGGGAATTATCAGCAGTGTAGCCACCTTGATGTTTATGCCGATTATCGGTATTAGTCAGGGTGCTCAACCCATCATCGGCTTTAATTATGGTGCCCGACAATATGATAGAGTAAGAGAAGCCTTGAAAAAGGCAGTGATTGTTGGTATGTTGATCGCACTTGCAGGCACTTCCGCAGTACAACTATGGGCAATGCAAATTGTGGGCCTATTTAGCAACAATAATGTGGATTTGACCACCCTCGCTTCTCACGCAATGAAAGTGTTCTTTTTGATGTTCCCGGTTGCTGGCCTTCAAATCGTCAGCTCCCAATACTTTCAGGCAGTTGGCAAACCAGTTCAATCAACGATCCTGGGATTATCCAGGCAGCTGTTGTTGCTGATTCCTCTATTGTTGATATTGCCGCATTTTTGGGGTATCGAAGGTGTCTGGAGGACCCCTCCTATTGCCGATATTTTATCAGCGGTCATAACAGCATCGATTGTTTTCCTGGAGATCAAACACATAAAAGAAAAAGAGCTACTTCAAGCTGTAGAACCTATTCATTTAGAATAATCAACCTTTTCTTAACTTTGATAATTCCTGTCCTCTACTATTTGTGGTATTATTTGTTTAATATTAATTAAAGAAAGGTTGGTGTGGCGATTAATGTGGAGTGAGCTTTATAACCAAAACAATCAACCTACTTTTGAAAATATAAATGATTATATAAATAGCGAATTGTGGATTGAACTCTGCTCAGATTTAGAAACTATGTACACGACATTGCCTAAACTGGAATATAGTAAATGTTCCATGCAAAAAGGTTGGAACATAAAATATAAAAAAGGTGGCAAATCATTATGCACTCTTTACCCCATGAATGGGTATTTTATAGCGCTAATAGTTATTGGGGAGAAAGAGCAGGCAGCTGCAGAACAGGTTATACCTACATGTAGTGATTATGTTCAAAAGCTGTTTTCCGAAACAGTTTTTTCTGCAGGTGGTAAGTGGCTTATGCTTGAAATAAGAGAAAGGTCAGTTTTGGAAGACGTTATGAAACTGATACAATTGCGAGTTAAACCAAAAACCAAATTAAAAACATGATAATCCATCAAAGAACCTTATTGCATTTCCCCGAAACACCTTATCTACCTGGCTTTCAGTCAATCCTCCCGCTATAAGACACTTGGATAAATGCAAGAGACCTGCCAAAGAATCCATGGTTTTTATACTACTTGTTTCAATTCCACTTATTGTATGATACTTTAGGTAATCAAAGTAATCTGGCCCCATTGCTACCCTTTCTAAACCCACTAGATTTATCAGATGTATTAAATGGTCAAATATATCTTCGGTAACAACCCTTCTTTGTTACACTCGTCTGTAGCTATTGAAGAAATTAAATCTTCTACAAAAGGGATATCATAAAGCTTAGCATTACATTCGGTTAATTCTCTATCTGAGGGCTATTCTTCCACTAGTAAAAAATGAAGTGGAAATTGTTCTGCAAAGACCTTTCACTGCTCATTCATCGTTAGTTTGTTCTGATATACTTTAATTTTTTAAAAGTAGGCTATTACATCAAAAATGAGATTTTTGGTATACTTTTATTAGTGGGGAGTAGTTTTGATGACTTAAATTGAGTTGTTAAAACTGCCTTTTTTTATACTCTAATATCAAAATTGCTATTTGAAAATTCTTAAAGTAAGGAGGAATGTTTATGTTCAAAGTGAATGATTATGTTATATATGGTTCAGTGGGAGTATGTCAGATAACAGATATTGGGAAAGACAAGTATATCAACGATGAAACCGAATACTATATTTTACACCCCGTTTACAACGATAATATGACCATTAAGATCCCTGTGAATAATCCCAAGGTTTCCATGAGAGCAATCCTTACCAAAGATGAAGTTTTATCATTAATTGCGACGATGCCAGAAAAGGAAACCATTTGGATAGATGATAGCAGAGAAAGAAGTGAATATTTTAAAGCCGCTCTTAAAACGAGAAAAAGCGAAGAATGGGTAAAACTTATTAAGACGCTATATCTTGAGAAAGAAGCAAGATCTGCCGTGGGTAAAACACTAATGAAGATAGATGAAGACATTATGAATATTGCTGAAAAACAATTGAATGAAGAATTTGCAATAGCTTTGAACATTTCACCTGATGAGGTTGTTCCCTATATTCTTGAACATATTTCATAAAATAATGAGAGTGTAATATTTTACCAGCTTACATTTCAAAAAAACAATATGGTAAAATTATCATACAACGTGTAGTTTTGACAAACGTAAGTCCAGTTGTCAAAGCTACGCGTTTTTATTTTAAGATTTTCTATAAGTGCGAAAGCAAAGGTAACTTCTTATGCAAGACAGTATTTTATACGATTGCAGGCTCCCAGCCATCAACTAAGTATAAATAAGCGAGGAGAGTGAACTATTGTGGATTTGACAAATGAGCCGGTTGAACATCCTGTATTTGGAACAGGAAGAGTCATCAATCAAGACAACCATAGGATAATCATTCAGTTTTCCGAGAAAATAGGGGTAAAGCGGTTCCTTTACCCGGATGTATTTGAGAAATACTTAAACATGTGTAATCCCGCAGCTTCACAAAAGGTGCGAGCGGACTTAACAGCTAAAAGAGCACAAATTGAAGAGCAGCAACTTAAGGAGGAAGAAATTGCACAAGAAGAAATTAAGATTTTAGCACTTGCAGCTCAGAAAAGAAAAAGTACACCAAAAACAAAACAAACAAAGGCCAAGGCAAAAGATGATTCAAGCACAATAGAAATTGACGAGGTGAACGACGGATGATTCAAGTTCTGGAATCACCATGCGTGAAGTGTTCAAAAGCACTAACCTGTGTGGGAGAATGTACCGTTTTGAAAGAATGGTGCCGAATTTTACGGATAATTTGTACTGGTATCATCAAAGGAACTGCATCTCATGTATGGCAGGATGATCTCATTATTTGGTATCGTTATCTGCAAACTCATCTGCCCAACTCAACATCAGGGGTGACGGGGTTGTTGACAACAACCCCGTCAGACTGTGCGAAAATCCCATAAGGCGGTGAAACAGCACATTAATCAGCATAGGTCCTGTTTTAGGCGTATATATATATTAATATTCTTTTTATAATCCAATTTTTTGCTGGCCAGATTAAGCCTCCTCAAAAGGAATGATGATTTCCGTTATATAGCTGTTTTCGTTTCCCCTGAAAATCATGCCGGGCCCTTTAATATAAACCTCTCTGGACGGCGTCCTGCAGGTTAGATTGTTTTTGTTGGCATAATCCAGTAAAGCCTTGTAAGCTAAATTCAGGGAGTCATAACTACCTTTATGAGTTGTGCTTATGGCTTTAATGGCATCCAATCTTTTAGCGGTAATGCGAGTATCTTGAATGATTTTTTTGGTCGGCACACATA
>JBDKUD010000104.1:0-13661 GCA_039679805.1 Syntrophomonas sp.
AATTCTCACAAGCATACTTATAACCCGGGTGCTTCTCTACGTTGTCTTCAATTCCAGAAGCAATTAATCCGCTCAAGTGCAGGAAATCGCTAAACATACTCCAGTGCGAACCAGCCTGGTTTATTACAACTATTTTTGCATCATTCTCACTCATCCATACAGTTGTACTAGGCGTTGCCAGATATTTTGTCAAACCAGAATGATCAGCATGAAGGTGAGTGATAAAAAGATCAGTTGTTTCCATTCGTGCACCCAGATCATGCAGTCCCTGGACCATGGCATTTCGGGACTCGTCACAATTGAAACCAGTATCAATTAATAAATTTCTCTTTTTACCCCGAATGAAATAGGAATTGGTAGCTTTTAGAGGATTATTGGGTAATGGTATTTCGACTTTGTAAATATCAGGCAGAACTTGTTCTATCATTGTATATCTCCTTTAGCATAGTTTATGAAACCTTTTACTATTTTATATTATACTTATTTGATATTAGTCTCTTTTCCGTCCAAGAAGTCTTTTCCTTTACTAAATGCATATGTACTCAATGGATCCATTCCTGCTTTATTTCACTGCAAACCCCATAGTCGCGACTGCCTGGGCTATGGCTTGCAGCCCGAGAGTTCCCATCTGCTTGGATGTTCCATATTTATTGAAGCAATTTGTCATGCTATAATAAAAAGAGCGAGTGCAAAAAACACTCGCTCTTTTATATTGCGTTTATGGACGAGGGATACCGATTCAAAACCACGGTCAAATTGCAATTTGACCTTTATACCTGGTTGATTTAACCGGCTGAGGCATTTACAACCCGGTTCTTACCCATTTGTTTGGCCCGATATAATGCTTGATCAGCCCGTCGAATTATATCTGACGGGGTATCTTCCTCGCAATATTCGGAAATACCGCTACTTATGGTCACACCCTTATCAAAAGAATGAACGGTTCTTACTCCTCGAGAAATTCGGTTAGCCAGTTGTATGGTCTGTTCTCCCATAGTGTCAGGAAGTAATATGACAAATTCATCCCCTCCATAACGGCAAATAATATCGGTGGAACGGGCACATTCCTTCAATACGGAGGCAATTTTCTTCAATATCATATCACCGGTCAGGTGACCAAATTTATCATTAATGGCCTTAAAATTGTCAACATCAATCAGCATTAACGAGAAGGACCGGCCTGACCTCTTCCCCATCTGCAACAATCTAAAAAGAGCATCCATAAAAAACCGGTGATTGTAAAGCCCGGTTAAACTATCCTGAATAGAATGGGTTCTTAACTGTTCTATCAGGCTGATTTTTTGCAGGAAACTCTGAAAAAGGTCCCTTAATATTGAACAAAAATTAGCATCCGGACAAGTTGATCCTGATAAATACTGCAGCCCCAAAATAGCATTCATTCCCTTGGTGTTAATCGGTATATACATATTAATATGCCGGTCGTTTTCCCTGGTAATTATTTTATCTTCACTACTTTGCAGCAGAGCCTTGGCAGTATCTAATATTTCTAGTGACAATATTTCTTCCTGCCGGTTTCTGAAAACCAGCGAAAGATTATTCTCATAATTATCATCAATATAATAGAAAATACATCCGGGAAAATTATTATTTAGAATTGCCGATATCTCCATTACTGCGCAGGGAATACTTTCATTTTCCGAAGTTAGGATATTAGCAATAGCGGTTATAGATTCTGCCTGGTTGGCCCGATAATCTAAATCATCATTTAATTTTTCAATTGTTTCAATATTGGCCTTTAATTGGATAATTTGGGCATCTCGGGTATCCAGATATTTTTTATGGATTAAGCCGTAAGTTATCATTACCTCCAGCAAAAAGGTAAATGATTGCATGGTATAATTCATTAAGGTAATCGCTGACTGTCCTTTAATAATTTCCTCCAGTGCCCGGGAATGTATTTCAACAATTTCATCCGGTCCAACTCCACTTTCTGCCATCCCGGAGCTAAACAGGAATGCCTTGTAAAGGTTATCCTCGCTGGGCTCATTTAAGTATGTCCTCAGGTTACTGCAATACTCTTGCATTAAAGATGAATTCATCGCCCTTAATACCCCTTTTTCTTTACTACTATAACGGTCTCATCATCCCTGTGCAGCCCCCATTTTTCGCCGATAGTTCGGGCCATATCCTCTGCTTTTTGCCAGCTAACCTTTAACAAATCTCTTCCGGTAATAGATGCTATGCCATCTGAAGCCATTATTAGCTGGTCAACCTTTTTTACACCCAGATCAAACTCCCGAAAAGATGGAAGTCGGCAACCCAGGAATCCTTCATCTGACATTAATATATTCACCCGACCTTGATTAATAACGTAGGTATTTATATTACCTATACCTGCATATTTTATTATCCCGGACTCCGTATCAAAACGCGTAATGCTTAACACAGCGCCCCTGGTCCCCAGCAATTGCCGGTGTATTTCCGGGATTATCTGCATTAATGAATTCTTATTGCTTTGCAGTACTTTAACAGCAATTTCTGCAGCTTCCATAGCCGCTGGGCCATGACCCAAACCATCAATTATCGCAGCGGTCAAAACCTGGTTGTCCTTTAAAACCAGATAGCTGTCTCCACAAACAATTTCCCCTGGTGCATTTCGCTGCCAGATACCGGTCTCTAACTCAACCATTTTCTAGCCATTATGCTGGTTCCCTGACCAGAAGCTGATTCAATATGCAATTCCCCCATCAACCTCTTGGCACCTGGTAATCCTATACCTAATCCATTAGACGTAGAGACCCCATCGGTTAAAGCCATTTCTATATTTACAATTCCCGGACCCTGGTCTCGGGCTATAATTTCAATTCCCCGACGTTTACCATTTAACAGTATCCGGCAGATAATTTCCCCTTTCTGGGCGTAAACTACTATATTCCGCGCCAGTTCAGATACCGCCGTAGCTATTTTAGCCTGGTCGGTGGCACTAAATCCCAGTTCCCTGGCAAGTTCACGAGCAGTTTGCCGGGCTACTACTATATCTGCCTCGGTATTTATGAAAACTGTTTCATTACGTTCCATATTACAAATCTCCCTCGTCTAAAAGAAGCATTTTTATTTATCTGTACAGCTAATTGGCTAGACTGTTTAAAAAGGCTAATCCTTTATCCAATGTCAACATGGTCGGAATTTCCCGCGGTTCAATTCCCAGTTCAATCATAGCAATAGCAACCGGTGCCTGGATTCCGGTTACCACTACCCGCGCCCCCATCAAATAGGCCATGCGCGCAATTTCATTCAATATACGGCACATAAAACTATCCATAATTTCCACCCCGGAAAGGTCAAAAACAACCCCTAAAGACTGGCTAAATTGAATTTTCTTTAAAAGTTTATCCTGCAACCTTAGGACCAGTTCATCGTCCATATCAGTTTGCATAGAAACGATTAAAATCCTGTCCACCTGTAGAATAGGAAGATCCATTAATATATACCTCCTATTACTTCAACATATGATGTGCCATATCTAAGCCTTTTTTAAGGGTACTGGCAGTATCCAGGTCAGTGAAAGATAGATTAAGTCTGACAATAGTCTGAGCAATTTCGGGCCTTATCCCTACCAGAATACATTCCCCACCTACCAGCTTAATAGCCCGAACGGTACGCAAGAGGTGGTTAGCAACCGCAGTATCCACTACCGGGACTCCGGTAATATCAATAATTACTACTTCTGCCTGGTGACTGGTTACCTCATGCAAAATAGATTCCATTATCTGGTCGGCCCGGTAAGTATCAATGGTGCCAATTAATGGCATGACTAGAATATTGTCTTCTATGGGAATAACCGGAGTAGAAAGCTCCAGCAAATTTTTGTGCAGGGCTTCGATTACTGATATCTGATAATCTAAATAACCTTCTGATAATTTTTGATAAGCTTCTTCAAAAATCATTATAACTTTTTCGTATTGCGAAAAATCGTTGGCAAAAATAATCGGTCCAAAAATATTACCAATAGTTTGGCGCAAGGTACGAAATACGGTTAATAATTCCCAGTAATTATAATTCTGCGCCATCCGTTCCTGGGCCAGGTAATAAACGAATTGTTCGGCTGGTGGAGTTAGCTTGCCTTCCTCACAATCTACCATATTATTAAAAATGTTTCTCATGCGAGGTTCAAATTCCTCAAAGCTCAAACTTGAATATCGTTCAGTGTTATATGATTTTAGACATGCGAACCAATCATTAAGAATTTGTTCCTCATATTCCCGTATTACCTTTAGAAATTCCACTGTTATTTCACTCCTAGTTAATTCTAATTTTACATGAATCCCTTAAAGTTTTCACATTTTAAATATTTATTTCATAATACACCAAATTTTTCTTTTAATGCTATATAATTTTATATTTTATATAATGTTGTTTAATATAATTTTACGAGCCAGGTTTTATGTCATTCTCCGGGGTTCAGTTCAGAGAATAAAAAGCCTTACTAGGAGCATGTGTTAATAATCCGGCGAAACTGGATCCACATAATTTCGCAGTTTTCAGCGGCAACAACTGTGACCGGCGAGTTTTGTATTCCGGCACAAATGAAGGCTTCACCGAACATATCATACTGCCCTATAGGAAGATATTTAAAAGCAATATTCAAAATAACCAAAAAGTCTAGGTATACCGTTCAACGAACGAGGCTATAACTGGAAAGAGTCAGCATATTCATTTCCCGATATACGAATCTGGGTATGCCTAGAGTGGGGGTGGGGGGAGATCTGAGCGCGCGCAGTTGGGAGAAGGTCTTCCCCCATTCATAATCGGCAGGTTAGAAGCATTCATAAATGTACACAAATTGCGATTTTTCGATAGCTATAGTATTCCTGGATGAAATATCTTATTACAGGGTTATTCTCCCTTTATTAAAATTGACTGTATTGACGTATCCGCTTTTCATCAGCAATTATTAATTTACCTTTTCCGACCTTTATGATTCCTTCCTGTTTTAATCTAGCACAAACTCTGGCTACTTGAACGCGTGATGCTTTTATTGCAGAAGCCAGATTTTGCTGTGACATAAGAATGTATCCTGTCTGCTGATAAGCATCACTCTGCATAAATAAACATATAAAATTGGCTAATCGGGTAATTACATTGTTTATGCTTTGAGATTCCGCATCGAAACACATCAGTCTTAAAACATCACCATAGTAAAGTAATAAGTCAGAACAAAAATCCGAATTTTTCATACAAAGCCGCTGTATATCCGGAAACGATAATTTAATTACTTCTATATCGGTAACAGCCTCTGTCGTTACTGTTGCCGGATGTCGGTCCCTAAGACCGTCCATGGCAAATATTGTATTCTCCTTATGATATCCCAGCAGTCTTATATAGCCGCTGATATTAATCGTATATACTTTAACGGTTCCTTTTAATAAAAAGAACATACTTTGTATTGGTTGACCTTCCCTGGTTAAGCATGTACCGGCAGGTAACCTCACAGCATTTTGGCTATTTTCAACAATATAACTACGATACGAGGCAAAATTGTTTTCGAGAATGAAGTTTATTGAGTTTTCTTTAAATTCATTACTAGGATTATCCATTTTATGCCTCCTTGAAAATTCTGTCGAAAAATATCATAAGATACTCTTATTTTAAAACAATATCTTTAAAATGAAAGCAACTAATATTAAGGGGGTAAAATTGATGTCGAAAAAATTTCCAACTCTTTTTTCACCCGGAAAAATCGGTAATCTCAAATTAAAGAACCGTGTTATGAAGGCCCCTCAGTCCTCTGGTATGAGCAATATGGATGGTACCGTTTCAGAGCGTCTGGTTCGTTACTACCATGATCAAGCCGCCGGCGGTGCCGGTATGATTATCGTTGAGTATGCTTACGTTGACGACATTGGCGCGAAATCAGCACACTGTCATTTAGGTATTTCCAACAATGAGCATATTCCAGGGCTAGCATGGCTAGCGGAGAACATTAGGGAGCAGGGAGCCGTACCCGCAATTCAAATTGAACACTGCGGCCGGCAGAAATTCTTAGGTACCCAGCCTATCTGTTCCGCATCAGAAATTCCCTGGCCAAAATTATGGGATCAGTACGGTGTACAATCAGTCCCGCATGCTCTTACTATTGAAGAAATACAAGATGTAGTTCATGCTTTCGGTGACGCTGCATTGCGTGCAAAAATGGCCGGATTTGAACTAGTTGAAATTCACGGTGCCCACGGTTACCTTTTGACAAACTTCTTCTCTCCGACAACCAATCATCGTATTGATTTGTATGGCGGCAGTCTTGAAAATCGTATGCGTATCTATCTGGAAGTATATCGCGATGTTAGAAAAAAGGTAGGACCTGATTTCCCTGTTACCATTCGTTTAAGCGGTACTGATTATGAACCGGACGGCTTTGGAATCGATGACACAATTGTACTTTGTAAAGCACTTGAAAAGGAAGGAATTGACGCTTTACATATCTCCGGTGGAGATCATCATACAATGATTCATCAAGTTTCACCAATGGCTATGTCTATATGTCACAACACTTGGGCAGCCGAAGCGATTAAAAAAGAAGTTAAAATACCTGTTATCGCTTCCGGTTCCATTACCTTACCGGAATATGCGGAAGAAATACTTACTTCCCAAAAAGGTGATTTTGTCGCTCTGGGCAGACCACTCTGGGCAGACCCCGAATGGCCCAAGAAAGCAAGTGAAGACCGCCCGGAAGATATACGCCCGTGCTTACGTTGTAATGAAGGCTGTTTGGAACGTACTTTCTTTAACTATAAAGCCATTACATGTGCTGTTAATCCGGTAATAAGCCGTGAAGGTGAACTTAAACTCCAGCCCGCAGGCCAGAAAAAGAATGTTGCTGTTGTAGGAGCGGGTCCTGCTGGAATGGAAGCTGCACGGGTCAGTAAATTACGTGGACACGATGTTACCATATTTGAAGAAAAAGGTATTAAAGGCGGTTTGTTAAACGAAGCCTCGGTACCGGAATTCAAGGCTGACATTCGTCCATTTATGAAATATCAAATTACCGCAATTGAAAAGCTGGGTATTCCGGTAATAAATAAAAAAGCAACCCTAACCGACCTAGAGAAATATGATGTTATTATATGTGCGACCGGCAGTAAACCCGTTAAGCCTATTATTCCAGGCATTGACAAGAAGATTGCTGCAGATGCCCTGGATGTTCTTAACAATACCGTAAAACCCGGTAAGAATATTGTAGTTATAGGTGGCGGGCTGGTAGGTTCTGAAACTGCACTTCACTTTTCAGAAAACGGCTACCAGGTAACACTGGTTGAAATGCTTCCTCAAATTATGAATGATGTGGCTGTAACGGATTTACTGGCCTACACCGAACGAATTGAAAAAACAGATATGCGTATTTTAACCTCAACAAAATTGCTTGAAATTGTCGATGATGGTGCAATAGTACAAAATAATGCCGGCACTGAGAAATTACCGGCCGATACCGTAGTACTAGCTCTTGGCTTCAAATCCAAGCAGGACTTGTATACTTCCCTCACTGAAAAAGGAAAAGAAACCTATCTTATTGGTGATGCGGTTAAACCCGGAAAAATTATGGACGCAATCCATACCGGATATCGTACAGGTCTTAAAATATAGGTGAATATTTAAGAACGCTTATTGTTTTGTTTTAAACCTCCTAACAATTGCAGGATAAAACCAGTATGTTCCTTGTCAAGCAGGCAAAACGGTCTCCCAAACCAGCCCGGTTTTTTACCGGGCTGGTTTGTAAATCAGCAACTTTTAATTGTCTTTCGTTCGATAATTTGGATAGCATTTTCTACTCCATTTTCTGTATTAAGTATACTTCCAATTTTCTGTGCCTCATTTATCATTTGCAGATCATGTGTAGCCTGATAAATCGCATTTGAAAGGTTATTAACATTTAGCTTTTTTCTTAAAATTGGCTTTGGTCCTATACCCAGTTTATATACACAATTCCCCCAAAAAGGTTGATCACCACCAAAAGGAATTATGATACTAGGGACTTTGGCCCGGATACCGGCCCCGGTTGTTCCCGCACCACCATGATGCGCTACTGCCGATACCCGTTTAAATAGCCATCTATGAGGTACATAATCGACTTGTAAAACCGTTTCAGGTAAGTCTACCCCCTTTAGATTTCCCCAACCGGCAGATAAAATAGCTCTTTGATTCGTTTTCTTCAAGCTTTCCAACACAATAGATAGTGCTTGATCAAAATTACCTCCAACAGCACTCCCAAAACCTATATAAATGGGTTTGTCATCAGAGTTTAAAAAGTCGGCAAGTTTCTTATCTGGCTGGTAATTTTCTTCGTTTTCTTCAATCCAAAAACCTGTAATATATTTTTCATTACTATACTCATGTGGTTTGGGTGAAACGATGGGACTAAATGCGTATAATGTTGGTATTTCTTTTCCGTGTAAATAGCGATATGGGAAAGAAAAAGGCTTTATTTTTGGCAGCCCCATTTTAGTACGCCAATCATTCAGTAGTTTTCGCGTTACATGCGACCATAATCTATCACCGAGCCAAAAGGTCAACCTGTTGTATGGTGCGCCTAAGGGTAATATAGGTGTTGTCATTGCCGGAAATTCATTTGTCGGGTCTAGCGGACAAAAGTTCACACGGAAACATGAGATACCATATTTGTCCGCAACGTGCCACGCAACACCTCCCAGGGTAGAGTACAATATTGCGTCCATACCTTGACAGGCTTTTTCAATGTCGAACAAAAATTGCTCTTTTACTGGATTTAATAATTTTTCCAGATTTCTAAAATATTCAAAAGAGGAAACCTGTTCACCAACCAGTAAGCGGATTACTTCAACTGCGTCACCCGCAAGAGGACAATATTCAAAGCCATTTGATTCGATATATTCTTTGAACTTAATAAAAGTTGTGATTCTAACATGATGCCCTCTTTTCAGTAATCCCTTTCCCAACGCAATAAAAGGTTCAATGTCACCTCTTGAACCAATTGTTATCACTCCATAATTCATGCCTGCACCCCCCGTCAACCACTTTGAATATTTTATAAGTCAATTCCATTAAAATATTTACATTATTTTCACAAAAATATTTCTCTACCCTAAATTCAGTTTATGCCCTGCCGTACTGCAAACAAATACTATCTTTTTTCCATATAATTTTGGTAATAATTTAAACGTCAAGTAAGCAGAGCCTGAGAACTGTTGGTGATTTTAAAACAACTTTCTCTTACCAACACAATATCGATTATCAAAATTCTGAACCGAAAAGTGTTAAGAATTCATTAGTTTTGTTTATTCAACATCAAACATAACTTTGGGAAAACCTAAAAACTCAGTGAAAAGCAATGGAATGATATCAATGTATTTTTCAGAGTGGTGTTGCCCATCTTCCCCGCGCCCTTGATGAAAAATAGGAAGAATGGCATTAAGTAACATCTGAATTATCATCTTTGTACCCACTTTTTCAAACAAGGGTGTTTTTTTTATAATGCCGTTTTCAAGAGCTTCTTCAACTAGCTTTTCGAGGGGTACTCTAATAATATTTAAGACGTTCATATCAATAATCCAATTGAAATATTGTGATTGAATATTTGCTGCATCAAAGTAAGTATCAACTTTTGTAAAATCATCAACCGCCCTTTTAATAATTGCTAACGATTGTTTCATTTTTTCCGGATAACTGATATTATCGATTTCTATTACTTTAATCAAGTCACAAGTATAATCGTTCATATAATCATTTATTGTAGCTTCAAGCAATTCCTCTTTTGACCGGAAATAGTAGTAAAACACACTTGGTGATAGGGGAGAATCCCCTCCAACTGCTTTTAATATATCCTGCATGGAAGTATTTTCATAACCTTGTGCAAAAAACAGCTTCTTAGCTACTGCAATGAACTCATTTCTTTTAATTTCAGGATCCTTTTTTTTTCGAGCCATTAAGCATCTCCTATCTTTATTTGTAGAACGCATTCTATAAATAAAATTTTATTATCTTCCTCCGTATAAGTCAATAATTTTTGTAAAGTTATATGTTACTAAAATACTATCCAATTGCCCCACATCTACGGATACTGGCATAATGGCATAAACAATAAACAGCCGAACACTTATTGTTAATATACCCTTGTGTTATCCATGAAGATGTTATTAGAAGCGTTGTTACCATATTAAGTAACTATGGTAACAACGCTTCCTATGTAACCAATAAATTGGCAGCGGAATAATATAGCAAATTATCTGCAAGGGGGGTCAAGATTTGAGCGGTATGTGGAACTCACACCCTGCAGATATTTTTCCAGCACCCTTCACAACATACTCTAAATACCTCATCAGCAAATGGTTGCTCAATAAATCTTTGCTAACATAATAGTCGACCACCCTAAGCCAATTGTAGTCAATTCTTCCCCTTGCTTCCCCGAAAATTGATTCCCTAATTTAAGTTAAATTTAAGATATGTATCTTATTATGAGTTCACCAGGAAGGAAAGACGTACCAGCCTGTGTATGTGGAAAATAAAATTCTATGGGGAGTGAGGAATTTCATTAAACGCTTTAAATGTCTGGCCTGCTTAGTTGTTATGCTAATCATTTTATCGAGTCTGGCGGGATGCGGAACGGCTACTAAATCTTCGGCTTCTTCCGCTAAAGCCGCATCGTCGGATCTGTTTGCCAAACTGGTGAATTACAGCAGCGAAGATACGGATGTCAGTTGGGATGCGGCCAGTGCCACCCAGATTACTTTGAATGGAAGTTCTGCAGTGATTGACGGTTCCGGGGCTTCAGCCTCAAACAGCACGGTCACGATCACTGCGGCTGGAACTTATATACTTAAGGGTAAGCTGAACGATGGCCAAGTTATCGTCTCAGCCAGTGAAAAAGACAAGGTCCGTCTGGTGCTTAACGGGGCAACCCTATCCTGCTCGGATAGTGCTCCCCTGTACACCAAACAGGCCGACAAGACCATTATTACTCTGGCCGCAGGAACTACCAATCGTGTAAGCGATGGCACTAAATATAAAAATGCTTCGGGAGATGATGAACCAAATGCAGCTATTTTCAGCCAAAGCGACCTGACCATTAACGGTACCGGCACCCTTACCGTTAACGGCAACTATAAAAATGGTATCGGCACCAAAGACGACCTGGTAATCACTGGCGGCAATATCACTGTTACCGCTGCCAATGACGGGCTGCGGGGACGGGACTCCGTGGCAGTAAAAGACAGCACTTTGACAATTCGGGCCAAGAATGATGGCATTCAATCCAACAATGACAAAGCTACTGATAAGGGCTGGATTTCACTGGATGGCGGTACCTTTAATATAAAGGCGGACAAAGACGGCATCCAGGCAGAAACTATTCTGCAAATTAATGGCGGCAAATTTAATTTGAATACCGGTGGCGGCAGTGCCAGCGCCAGCAGTAAAAAAGGTAATGACTTTCCTGGTGGAGGCCCCGGCGACCGGATGAATAACACAACCACAACTGAGGAAGAAACTGCCAGCACGAAAGCATTAAAAGGCGGAACCGGTATCGCTGTAAGTAATGGTGTTTTGGCAATTGATTCAGCTGATGACGCCCTGCACTCCAACGGCAATGTGGCTATCAAAGGCGGAACATTTAATATATCTGCCGGGGATGATGCCATACAAGCCGATAATAATTTAACGAGTGACAAAGGAACCATTAATATAGCAAAAAGCTATGAAGGTTTGGAAGGAGCTAATATAATCGTCAATGGCGGAAAAACTCATCTAATTGCCAGCAATGACGGAATTAACGCCGCCGGAGGCAATGACAGCAGCAGCCAGCAGCAAGGTAATGACAAATTTGCCGCCGGTGATTATGAAGTACACATCACTGGAGGGTACGTATACATTGATGCAGCCGGTGACGGTCTGGACTCCAACGGGGATCTTAATATAGATGGAGGAACCATCTTCGTCAATGGTCCGACAAATAATGGCAACGGTCCCCTGGATTACAACGGCACCTCCAAGATTACCGGGGGCATCCTAATAGCAGCCGGCAGCTCCGGTATGGCACAAGCTCCAGAGGTTTCTTCCTCACAGAATTCATTATTAGTCTACTATTCCACCGTTCAAAAGGCCGGGACATTGGTGAATTTATCAGATGAGGCGGGCAACTCTTTACTGAACTTTGCCCCCTCCAAGGATTATCAGTCTATCGTTATAAGCATGCCCAAACTGCAACAGGGCAAGACTTATACTCTTTCATCCGGCGGCACCTGCAGCGGGCAGAATGTGGATGGGCGTTATACCGGCGGTACGTATATTTCCGGCACAAAGCTCACTGATGTAAAACTATCCAGTGCATTGACCAAAATTTCAGATGATGGCTCCGAGGTCACCGGTAATGGCGGTATGGGTGGCGGCCCCGGCGGTCACCCCGGAACAGGTGACCCTCGGGGCCAGCGTCCAGGGATATAGGCACGTAATTCAACACAGATTAACACAGATTAGATTATGAAGGCCACAGATTGTTTATTGTTTAAATATTAAAGTAATCTACATTCCATACATGATTGTGTCCTGCGGGCATGGGGAGGCAGTTAGATATCCCCAGGAGGAAAGCGTCGGTCTTTGGCGCTTTCTTTTTTTATGGGTATATACTACTTAGTTTCACTTCTGATCTAGCATAATTCAATTTCCTCGGCAGTTTAATATTTCCACTTTAATAACCGCTCTTAAGAGCAATTTAAGTTTCACTTTATATGATAGATCCAGATAAAGAAAGACGTTTAGGAAAGGAGAAAGATAATGATAACTGCTGATCAAAGTAGCGAGAAGACCAACAAAAAACGCGGGATAACAATAGCCCTGCTAAGTTTTATTTTAGTGCTCGGAATTTCTGTATATTTGCTGGCAGACAGATACCTCATAGAACATGTGGAAATTGCCAATATCCAAAGCACGGCCAGCGCGCAAACAAGTAAGACTGCTCAGGCTACATCGGAAACATCAACTTCAGACGAGGCCTATACGGCTGATGACTCAAACTATAAAAGCGATAGTAAGACCATCTCCATTAAAAAGGTTGTAACCGGCAGCGGGCAAAACACTATTACTTATTATGTAGCAGATGTGACCTTAAATGATGCCGGGAGCCTGCAGTCAGCTTTTGCCCAAAACCAGTTTGGTACCAACATTATTGAATACACATCTCAGATTGCGGCTGACAATAATGCTATTTTCGCTATTAATGGGGACTATTACGGTTTTCGCGAAGACGGCATCGTAATCCGCAATGGCAAAATTTTTCGTGACTCCCCAGCTCGAACCGGGTTAAAGATTTATAAAGACGGCACTATGGAAATTTATGATGAAACAAAAACTACCGCACAAAAACTCGTGGATGAAGGGGTTTGGCAAACACTTTCCTTTGGGCCGGCACTGATAACCAATGGCCAGATCCAATCCGACTTCAGCGATGTGGAGATTGATACTAATTTCGGCAACCGTTCCATCGACAACTCCAACCCCCGCACCGGCATCGGCATGATTTCTCCCAATCACTATGTTTTTATCGTCGTTGACGGGCGTGCCAATGGTTACAGCAAAGGTATGACCCTGTCCCAGTTTACTAATGTATTTGCCAATCTGGGCTGCACTGAAGCCTACAACCTCGACGGGGGCGGTTCATCAACGATGTATTTCATGGGCGA
>JBDKUD010000083.1:0-7814 GCA_039679805.1 Syntrophomonas sp.
ATATAAGACGTAATAAAAGCTATATTTTCATAGTTGCGCATTCTCTTGCCTCACTTTTAATTTCTGTGTTCTCCGTAGAACGTAGTTAACCCTGAATATCCCCGGCGATTTTGTTAATATGATCTGCCAACGCCAGTTGGTTTTTACTAGTCTTACCTCCCATGCTTACAGTTACGAATTTTCCCTGTTGTTCTACAACCAGCCAAAGGTAACGGGGTTGCAGGAAAAACGAGAGTCCCATCCCCAGCAGCATAAACCCGGAACCAAACCAGATCAACGGAACTCCAGGATCTTTCTTTACCTGCAGACCAGTGTAAGGAATGATTCTGACAAACTTAAAGGTATACCCCTCATCGTCAAGATTAATTGTTGAGCCGAATTCACCAGTTCCCATGCCAATGCGTTGGTTTCCTTTAAAAATGATATAAACCACCCGGGCATTTGGGGGATGCGTATTTGCCGACACAGCAGAAGCAGCTTCAGAATCGGTAATATAGCTATAAACCATTACACTTAAATTAGTTCTTGGGATTGTCAGGCTTTTGCCTGCTCCAACCAGGCCCCGGCTGATTGTTCTACCATTAGGCCCGTTAACATGGATTTCAATAGCATCCCCGTAACGAGCCTGGTAGAACTTGATACCTTTATAGTTAAGAGGAGAATTAACCGTAACTACACTGGTTTGAATATTTTTGTGATTTTCGATAATTGTCAAACGACTATAGTAGCCTGAAGGTGTACCATTTGGATAGCGTTCAATCCAAAATTCTTCGGCCTTAACCTGTAAATCATGTTTTAAGGCATGAGCATTAATACCGGTAATACTTGATAAGTTAAAGGTCGTCCCCACAGGAACGTCTATAGTCCCCTGCCACCCAAAAATTACACCTGTTAAAATGCCGGCTATTATGATTACAAAGCTTATATGGGTAATAAATGATCCTATTACACTAAAACGCCCATGTTGTGCTCCGATTCTTAATCTACCCGCTGACGATTCTGACCAGACTTCATACCTATGACTGGCCAATATACTAATAATCCTATGTGTAGCCTCATCCAGCTTGCCTTCAAACATAAAGGATGTATGGGTATTAAGCTTTACTAATTCTTCAATTTCCAGCAGATGTTCAGACTTTTTTAGGGTTGTCTTAATAGTCTTAATACGATAAAAGCTGCAAGCCATCAAATTAAGTGTCAAAAGGCTCAGTAAAGTAATGTACCACCAGGAATGATATAAATTACCCAACTGCAAAAATTGCTCCAACCAATTCGCTGACCTGTCTATTTGATGCTGTGGAACAATGGTGCCAACCATTGAAGCAACACTAATAGCCAAAACCAGATACAAGCCTATTTTCATCGATCTAAAAATGGCCCACCAGCTTTTATCTTTAGGCATTTGATCACTCCCTGTATTGAATAATACTCTGACAATGTATTAAGATACTTACATTAATCCTAGCGGCAAAAAGTCATATAAAAACCAGATTAATATGGCACCATATACAATCATCTGTACTATAATCAATAACGGGTTATGTCGAAAACGTGACTCCTTCTCGGCTACGTTTTCTTCTGGTGAGTCCCATTCAAGCACCGGTGGTGCATTATTCTGCAATTCCAGTGGATGAAATTCTGTCATTTCATCATGCTTAAAATTACCGTTTAACCACACCAAGCTCATAGGAAATACCATCGGGCTAAAATGGACATTGTAAAAGTGCCAGATAAAAACAGCCATAATAGCTAACATAGCCTCATCACTATGTGCGACCTGGGCACAGTCAATGAAAGAGCGGGATACAAATTGTGCTGATATATGGGGAAACCATAATATTAACCCAGAACCTACCATAATGGCAATTCCCCAAAAAACCGCCCAGTAATCAAACTTTTCTTTATAAGAATACCGGCCAAATTTTGCATCCTGTTTGGTCATCCCCAGGCAGTATACTATATGGTCCAACAAATCGGTAACATCTTTCCATGTAGGGATCATGGCGGAGGAACTCTCTTTTCTAACAAACTTGCATGCAACCAGATAAGCAAGGTGATAAAAAGCAGCAATAATCATTATAGCTGCAGCAAACTTATGAATGTGCAGCATATTTTCAAATCCTCCGAAAAAGGAACTAACATGTACCGCCCAGGGCTTTACTGCATACTTTATGGGAAGACCGGTGAAAGTTAAAATAAAAAAGCTGGTGAAAAGCAAAATGTGCTGCAAGCGGTGATGTATATTCCATCGTTGATAAATTTTACCCACAAGAACTCCCTTCTTTCACTGGGATTTAGTTTTTACGCAGGGCTATTTTTAATAGATGCAGTAATTCCATTTCCATGTGCAATATTAGCCCGATTACAGTTAAAATGGTCAACCAGACAAAGAATTTAAACGTATTATGTTGAGCTGTACCATTATCGGCAAGTGATTTATGCTCAATACCTGCAGCATAGTTAGCTTTTGGAGCTACATGACACTTACCGCAGGTTGTAGGCAAATTAGCATTTGCCACTGTAGACTCTGAATCTGAAACTTTTAGCGCATTATGGGAGCCATGACAATCTATGCAATTTGCAGTTTTAATAGTGCCCAGTAACAGGCCCCGACCATGAACACTCTCCTTATATGAATTTAATTCCTTGTTATGACAGGCTCCACATGTTTCAGAAACATTTTGCGGAGATACCAGGGTTACTTCCGGTTTTCCCGTTCTCTCCCCACTACTTTGCAGGTGAGCACTATTAATGTTGGCATGGCAAGTCACACAGGATAACTCATTATGAACCGATGATGAAAAATACTGTTGAATATCAGCATGGCATTTTAGACAATTCTGATTACTTAAATCAGGTTGTTCAGTCTGAGCCCAACCTATATTTACTGGTGCTATTAAAATAAGGAATAAACTAATAATGAAACCTATAAATAATCTTATTAAGGGCATTAATATCTCACCCCTTTATGACTCTAATCCTTGATCCTGCTGGAGTTCAAACTGTAAAAAGTCCTTTAAAACATCTCCCATACCCTGATAAAACGGTGTCTTGGCATGTTGGCAAAGTCTATCTGCTAAATCTAACCCGAACTGGCCTAGATGTTTAGCCATGGTTTCTTTTTGAAGCCGTAAAGCCATTTCTTCATGATCCTTATTTCCGTTTTTAATAGCTTCAAGCTCCTGATAAATAAGATAAGACATAAATTCCAGTTCCAGGGTAATGTGATCTGGAGGTAATTTAAATTCTTTTCCAAGTTTGATTCCTGCATCATCATATAACCTTGCAATCTCAAATGTGGAATCTTGATATAGTTTGCCTTCTTTGTAAACCGATTCAAATAGAGGTACCAGCCTGGGTTTGGATACAAAACACATCCTGGTATAATCTTTTTGCAAATCCAGCAAAAGCTCATCGGCTGAGTCAAATGTATCCATATATGCCTTTATCGCCTTAGCCTTTTCATCCGGCAGATTTTGAATAAACTCACCTCGAAATAAACCTTCCAATAATTCCTCGGTAGGGTAGTCTACGGCTCTTGACATCCAGGAAAAAACAGTCATGCTGGCATTTAAGTTCTCTAGTCGTTCTGCATAAATATCCATTTCTGATACCCCCTGGTTTTAATTAACTATTAGTACTGCAAATGATATTTATTTACTGTTCTTTTTCAATATCATTTCTTCTTTCACTGTACTTCTTAAGACCGGCATAGGCAGCTGCTGCTACCGCAGATAAGCCAACAACTGTACCGCCAATAGCTATAGGGTTATTTCCACTGCTGGTTTTCTCTACCTTAGGATATCCTAAAGAATTAGGATCAGCCTTGGTGAGAATCATTAAACTAGTCCCGCCATTTTCCTCCAGGCCATAGATGTTTAGATTATTTTTCTGAGCTAATTCCTTGGCCCGGGCAATTACTTTTTCACGTTCTCCGAACTCCAGAGCACTGGTCGGACATACTTCCACACATGCAGGTTTGGCGTCCTGATCCTGATCGAAATTGCGGTGTGCACACATACTGCACTTAACAATATCATTGTTTTGTTTATCAAACAGAGGAATATGGAAAGGACATGTTTTCACACAAGTACTGCACCTGATACAAACATTGGGATCCCATAAAACCGGCCCGTATTCTGTTTTGGTAAGAGCCTTCTTGGGACAATTGGCAACACAGGTAGGCTCTACACAATGCATGCAGCGGTGATGGTAAATGCCGTCATCCTTAATATAAGCTAGTGTCCTGGTATTACCATTGGCAGCAACATCATGGAGTCTATTTTCCTGAACACATTTATAAAAGCAGGTATTACAACCCGTACAAAATCTACTGTCGAGTAAAATTGCATATTGCTTCATTTTCCTCACCTCCTAAGCCTTTTTAATCCGCACATAAACATCCTCTACCCAGCCCATTCCGGTTGGGTCGTGTTGTTTGCCAAGCTGTGGGTTTTTCTGTGGGATAAGGTCGCCGTCCCGGTATCCCCAGACACCATGTTTTAGCCATTTGGAACGGTGGCCTATGCCGTGGAAGAGAAGTACGCAATCATCTCTGACTATTCGGCTGGTCATATAAACCTTGGATTTAACGGGTCGCGGTAATTCCTCCATGTACTTGGGATTAGTCTCCAGTATCACTTCATCACCATTACTCAAACCAAGTTTTTTACCTGCTGCAGGACTAATCCATACGCAATCGGTGTTATTCTTGGCAGATAGCATATTTAGTACGGGATTATCTATGAAATTGGGATCAGCATGCATATGCCAACCGGCTCTGGTAACCAGCAGAGAGAACTGGTATTCCCCTTCCGGCGATGTCCAACGCGATGAAAATTCAGGCAGTCCGTCAAAACCAACCTCAATAAATTCATCAACATACATCCTAATGCGTCCGTCCGGTCTGCCATAACCGATTTCTTTTATGGTCTTGTAGTTCTCATAAGGTTTTTTGTCAATCCAAAAAGCATTTTTATTAGCCATAAAATCGGCATCATCTTTAGCAGCTCCCACAGCCTGAACAGCCGGATCCTTCATATTACCTTTAATAATCTTGGTCGGATCATTGCTGCCATCTGTAGTCCAATATTCGGGAGCCAACGCAAATCCTATCATTGACGCAATCTTGCCCCAGCCAATAACATCTCCAGGGGATTTCTGAACCGGATCACCACCGACCAGACAAGGCCATTTGGGATAATATTGTCTCAGATCCAATTTTGCTTCCTCGAACTGGTGGGGAGCAGGAAGAACATAGTCGCACCAGTAGGCACCATCATCCGGATATAGGTTCCAGTCTACTACCAAATCCATTTTTTCCAGGGCGGCCTCAGTCATTTGCGGTTGAATTAAAGCATGCATTCCACGATGGGGCCCCTTGAAAAATACCACTTTAACCCGATCGCTGTGGTAAAGACCGTAACCTACCATACCGTAGTGTCCCGGTGCTGAGAAGTCTTTATTTCTGTAAATATTATTGGTTACGGGGAATTCAGTTCTATAATCAATAGCTTCTTTAGGTTGTTCTGGATATGGTTTGGGAATAGGATCAGTTTCTTCAAGCCACGGAATTTTAACGTCATGTAGGAAGAGGACTCCTCCTTCATGGTCAAATGAGCCTATTAAGGCCTGTAATATGTTAATAGTTTGCATTAAGCGCCAGCTATTGGCATAGTTCGGACCGGCGGGGTCCCGTTTTAGATTGGGTATACATGCGGTTGGTGCAGCTTTGGCAAATTCCCGGGCAATTCTATCGATATCATTGGCCGGTACTTCACTGATTTTCTCAGCCCATTCAGGTGTACATTTTTTAATATTTTCCTGTAGTAATTGCAGTACGGGCTTGGCGGTTACTTTTTTACCATTAAGCTCCAATGTATAGGGACCACCGTCAAATGCTATCTTGTTACAATTGTTAATCGGGGCAGCTTTTTTATCGGCTGTGCTCCAGGCCAGCTAGGTACCCTTTTCATCTGCTACATGTAATCTGGTCTCGGTATCGATAAGTGCACCCGCATCAGTATACTTTTTCAAGAAATCTTCCTGGTAGAGTTTACCGTCCACAATGGTTTTTATCATTGCCAGTGTAACGGCCAAATCGGTACCAGGTTTTATCGGGTAAAATTCGTCGGCCATACCATCAGCCAGAGGTGTCCTAACCGGGTTAAAGAATACTATTTTAGTGCCTTTTCTTTTTCCTTCAGCAATGTGGTTTAGGATACCGGCTTTCGCTGTTTTACTGAAAGAATCGAAGCCAAACCATAGCATGTATTTAGTTTCATTATAGTCAAAGCCCCAGATTGAATGAGTTACCGTATAAGTACTGGAATAATATTTGTTGGGAGGGTTAGTAACCATTAAAGAATTCAGGTAGTAGTGAGTGCCGAAACATTCAGTCCTCTGATCGCTTCTGGTAACCCCCAGTGATCTGCATAAACGGTTGCTGTGCGGATCACCCGGAGAAGCAAACAGCATCTCTTCCGGTTTGTACTTCTTCATTATCCCGATAATCTCTTTTACGGCATCCTCAGATTTCATTTTCACCCAGCCAGGATCTTCATCCAGACCCCTTTTGGGGTTAGTTCTTTTCAATGTAACTAATAAACGATCAGGGTTGTACATTCCATCAACAAAACCTAGGGCTTTAATGCAGAATTTACCCCGAGCAACTGGATCATCGGGCCGGCCTTCGAGGGTAAGGGCTCTTTCTAATCCAGTAACCTGGTCAACACCTACTACAACATCATAATGACAGTCACATTCGCATGCTCGCGCACAAACCTGGGGAATCTTTTTCTTGACCAGATATGGCATCTTTTCCTGGGGATGTTCACCGAAAGCGTAGGCCACGTCTAAATTTCTCAATGGCGAATCTAGCACCATCAGAGCGCTGGTGATACCCGTCAACTTTAAGAATGTCCGTCTGGAAATTCCTTTACTAGTATTCATAGGCTTCACTCCTTATGTCTCGGTTCTAACAATATTGCTTTACATAATTGAACTTGCATTACTCAGCCAGACATAAAGTTATGCCTCCTTTCTTTTCTTCTTAAGGCTGTCTTACAGAGATTAATTAGCAAGTTATATGCCAACCTGGATTATTTTTCCGAAAAGCAGATAGGAATACCGGAAGCAGGTGATTTGCATGTGTAAAGTTCGGAGGAATTGTTTGTTACACTAAATTACTAACTTGTAAACTATTTATTACAGTGTGTTTCATTATTATTACTAATTACTTCAAACATCTACTTCCATTATTAGAAACAAAAATCACGTTTGTAATACGTAAGTCGGGAAGATATGTAAGCTGATATATTCACGCGTACTGCACATACTAATATAAATGTTTTAAAGTAGGAGGTTGTTATGAAAGAAAAATCAGGATTATCCGCCTGGCAATTGTGTATGATGGCTCTGGGGTCAGTAATAGGAGGTTCTTTCTTTTTGGGCTCAGCGATTGCCATACGGGCGGCCGGGCCTTCTATTATAATTGCTTTCATAATCGGAGGTATAATGGTTTATTGGATATTAAACGCCCTTTCCGAAATGGCGACCTCCGACCCTCATCCCGGGTCTTTTCGTACTTATGCTGAGCAGATGTATGGTCCTTATCTGGGCTTTATCGTAGGCTGGGTTTATTGGACCGGTCTGGTTTTGGCCATGTCAAGCGAAGCCACGGCGGCTTCTCTCTTTATTAAAAACTGGTTCCCGTTTCTATCCCTTCCGGTTTTGGCTATTTCAATTGTAGTGATAATAACCGCACTTAACCTGTTTGGAGCCCGGATATTGACTCATCTGGAAAGCAGTCTGGC
>JBDKUD010000233.1:0-1992 GCA_039679805.1 Syntrophomonas sp.
AGCAAGCATTGGAACAAGGTGCTGACGAATTGGACATGGTTATCAATCTTGGGGCAGTTAAGGACCGAGACTTTGACCTAATAGAAAAAGAAATAAAAGCACTGCTTAAGCTCAAAGAGCATTACCAGTTTATTTTGAAAGTAATTGTTGAAACAGCGTTATTAGATAAGGGGGAACTAATTACCCTTACTAATTTGGTAGGTGCTGCAGGGGCTGACTTTATTAAAACTTCCACAGGCTTTTCTACCCGCGGGGTGAGTCTGGAGGATATAAATATAATAAAATCTGTAAAATCGGACAAACTTAAAATTAAGGCATCAGGAGGAATCCGCACCCTGGAATTTGCCCGGAAATTGATAGAAGCAGGGGCTGATAGGCTGGGGAGCAGTAATGCTGCCAAAATTGTGGAGGAGTACAGGAGTAAATAACCCGGAATCTATCTCTGGGCTATTTTGGCATTATGTTGATAAAAAAGTTGTGTCTGGTTATTATTTTTATTGCGGCCTACACTTATATAATGGTAAATTATCCTTCCGATTTTATTAAATCATTGGGTTATAATAACCTGCTGGATTTATATGCCTCTCAGGTATCTTCTCGAAGTGATTTCAACATAATTTATAATCCCGGACTTAGAAAATGTAATATTATTTTGGGTAATATTAAGACACAGTCAGTAATACCAGGTGACTATAATAATTATGGGGAAGAAATGCAGCGGTTTATTATTGGTGATAAACAAGCTATTATTGAGTGTTCTGGCCTGGACGCCTGGCATACTAGTAAGACAGGTGCAAAATATTTGGCCCAGATTCGGGATAAAGGCTACCGAGTGGTTGTTTTTGATGGTGGCCACCACCTGCCTACCCTGGGACTATCACCGGATTTGATAATTGTTCCAGAGATGGCTGGGTATGCGGTTCATGCTTATATGCTGGATGGGATAAAGGTAGACGTTATTAAACAGATGGCTGCTGATATTAAGTCTCCCTCAGTGATAGTTACAGTACCCAGATGGGCTCTGGTTAAAAGTGATGCTTCCCTAAATAACATGACCCGTAGGGTATTCAAAGAATGTTATTATAGAAATGATGTAAATGAATCCTTTAAACCAATCTGTACCTCCGGGATGAGCAAGAATAATGGTGTTGTATTTGCCTATATTAACCGGCAGGATATTAACTCAATTATGAGTAACTGCCGGGAGTTGGGATTAAAAGATGTAAGGAAAATCTACGTTGCATTTAATTATAATTATTTTAGTGAGCCGGGGGCTGAACAATTCCGAGAAAGTATGCAAGAATCACTGGGATTACCAGTTCTAAGAGTAAATGAACCGGTTAAAACATTTAATGTGTTATTTAGGTGAATGTAGGGCGGGGAGGTATATCCAGTGCGGCGACGTTGGCGGAGGCTGTGAGAAACACCCGGCGAAGTCCGAGCGGGGGATGGGGTCGAGCGACACGGACGTCGCGAGAGCGTACCCCCTCCGGGGACAACTGATGCTCCCTCCGGTCGCTATTAATGACGGCTGAACACGGATGTGAATCGACGCGGTGCCCCATCACCCGTGAGGCAAGCCGTCGGTGTTTCCACTGCCGGATACTGGAGCAAACTGGATATGCCTCACCGCCCGGTGCTACAAGACTTTCAGGGGTGGGAGATAGATGTATTTTCGTTCCCGATCCATAGTTTTAAAAAACATGGATTTTAAGGAAACTGATAAACTGGTAACCATATTTTCCGAAGCTCAAGGCAAGCTGCGAGCAGTTGCAAAAGGAGTAAAAAAGCCCAACAGCAGTTTACGGGCTTGTGTGCAGCCCTTCTGTTGCTCATTGCTCTTTTTCAATGGCTCTAAGGAACTGGAGTTAATTACGCAAGGCCGTCTGCTGGACTTTTATGGTAATTGTCGGGAAGATATAAATATGCTCTTGTATATCATGTATATGATGGAACTTCTCGACAAAAGTTTGATGGATAAAGTGCCTTTAC
>JBDKUD010000403.1:0-3493 GCA_039679805.1 Syntrophomonas sp.
TTCGAGAAATGGCAATCAATTCTACGTTACCTCCCTGATATGTAATATCCGATTTAACGGCACAATTGTTGGGACAACTAACCTCCTTTTCCATCGTTATATTTAGCATCTTACTACAATGATTAAGAACAGTTCATTGAGTAAATGGTGGCAGCAATGGGCAACTGAACCACTCCAACCACATAATACATAAAATGCTTTTTCCCCAAGGACATCAAATTAGTCCTTACTTCACGAATGGAAACAGACCTTCATTTATCCCGATTCAAAGTCAAACTAAGAACAGGTGCATAGTTTCCCTAATCGCAAATTGGATAAAGTTAACTGGAGCGAAATGACTTTCTGGTATGTTATGCTCGTAATGAAACTTAGTCGCAGGTATGTTCCCGACTACTATTGCTAATGAAAGGTTGTATAGCGCATGAAAAGTAAACCAAAGCTTATAATTATGATAGGAGTCTTTATCAGTCTTCTCGTAAGCACTGGTATATATATGAATTATCGGTTGGATCATTTCCTGGACCAGTCAGGTATGTTGCTGCAGAACAAGGATAGCGGGACTTCCACCTACAGCGATACTAAACTTCCAATCGCCCCCCAGGATAAAAGTGGATTTACCAAGGAAAGCGGAAATATAACAGTAAAGACCGGTGCCACATCAGAAACAAATAACAATCCCCAGCTTGATTCAAACAAACCGGCAAATGAAACCCTGGTTACCCATGTCCAAAAGAAAATAGGCCAGCCCATCGAAAAGAAAGATCTCCTTACAGCAGGAGTAATCCTCATGCGCAAGCTCAGCGCGAAAGATATCAGCTACCTTAGTAAAGTGGCCATGAAAGATTCCTACAGCCAGGAAGACTACCGGGAATCCCAAAAAATTTTGTTGAAAAGGCTATCTCCAAATGATGTTAATACCCTGAAGAAACTGGGCAAGAAATACGGGAGTGAATTAAAGATATTAAATCCAAATACGAAATTGTGAACAAAGAAAAAATCACTAAACGTATATATAAAAAGCAGAAATGTTTCACGTGAAACATTTCTGCCTCAGCCCAGTAGTGTCCGGCATCACAGAGATTTAGAAGAGGAGATTTTGGCCACTTTTTTTAGAGATTTGCCGATAACATTTTTTCACTTATCAAGTGATTAAGGGTTGTTAAAACGTCAACCAGAGGAATATTATATTTAACAGCAATGGCATGGCAATCATCGTATTCCGGTTTAAATCTATTTCCACCTGAGGGCAGTTTCCATATTTTCAGCCGGACCTCACCCCAGGGGGTATTAATTATCTCCTGGTGCCGTTCCACAATAAGTCTGGATTCCAAACGATAACGAACTCCCAGAGTAGCGGTCTGCTCAATCATGATTTGGCAAATCCGGGAGGCAGCGTTGGGCGAAGCAAGAATAGTCATCAGAAACCCGGGGCGGTTTTTCTTCATAATTACTGGAGAGGTGAAGAAATCAAGGATATCTTTGTCTTCCAGCAATACATTATAAAGATGAGAAAACACTTCCGGATTTAAATCATCCACTTCCGCTTCCAGCACGGCTACCATAGGACCTGCCGAGCTATCTGCGGTGGGAAGGACAGGATCGGCCGTTATGACTCTTAATAAATTAGGTACATTGTCATTACGGACTTTCGACCCGACTCCATATCCCACTTTTCGGGGGATAGATGGTGGCAAAGTTCCAAAATGGGAACAGAGTGTTTTTAATAAGGCGGCACCGGTGGGAGTCACTAGTTCCATAGCCACATCTGAACCATAGCAGGGAATATCCTGCAGCAACAAAGCTGTAGCCGGAGCCGGTACCGGATATCTGCCGTGGCTGATGTCGACATATCCGCTGGACCAGGGCAAAGGAGAAGAATAGACAGTTGTGATACCAAGCAATTCCAGGCATACAAATGCACCGACAACATCAACGATGGTGTCTACCGCTCCGATTTCATGAAAGTGAACCTGGTCAACACTAATACCATGTACTTTTGATTCTGCTGCCGCCAGTTGGTGAAATACTTTCAAAGAACCGGCAGTTACAAAATCCGATAAACCGCTTTTTTCTATTATTTCTACAATATGATGTAAATGCCGCAGGGGGGCCGGATTTAAAGGAATAACCTGAAAGTCACAGCAGCGGATTCCATTAACAACCCGTTTATGTACTGTCAAGTTAACGGGTAAGTTAAGCGAAGAAATTTGTTCATGAAACCCTTCAAAACTAACCTCGCAATCAAGTAAAGCACCAATTAGCATATCACCGGATACTCCGGAAAAACAATCAAAATATAATAACGACATAAATGCCTCCTGAATCAGATATTTTGAAGATTCTTCTACCAAAGATTTTACAAATGTCAAGAAAATTGATATTATGACAAAAAACTGTCAATAATATACACAGAACTCTTTTATACTATACATTACTATTAAGAGGTTAAAAATGAAAATACATAAACAGCAGAAGACCAGGAAAAAAGGTGCGGATAATTTTACTTTTATTATAGTGCCGGCATCTACCGCCAAACCGGTTAAGATAAATTTCTCCAAAAAGGCTATAGCTAGCGCCCTGGTGGTAATAGCGCTGTTGACTTTGGGGGCACTGGCAACCACCTATAGATATTATTCCAGCCTGGCTGATATTAGAAGGGTTGAAAGGATAAAACAGGAAAGCCGCAATAAAGATAATACCATTGAAAAATTAGCAGATGAAATAAAGGCTATTGATAAACAACAACAGGAACTGCAGAAAAAGCAAACCTTGATTAAAAAAATGATGGGCATTAAAGTTGAGAGCAGACATGTGGAAGAACCGTCTCGTGGTGGCAAAGGTGGGGCGGATTTATTGGAACGCCCTGGTCCGACCGCAGATTGCTTCAATACTGCCCAGGTGATAAAAACTAATCTGACTAAGGATGAAAATGAAATTAATCAACTAATAGCCAGGGTCAAGAATGATACTGCATATTTCCGTTCCCTCCCCAACCAGTGGCCTACCGAAGGAGAGATCTCATCAACATTTGGGTGGCGAAAATCACCATTTGGAGGCAGAAGTGAAGGTTTTCATGATGGTCTGGATTTAGCCAATAACGCAGGAACTCCGATATTGGCTGCTGCAGACGGAACAGTAATATGGGCAGGATGGAAACCGGTCTACGGAAGAACCATAGAAATTAGTCATGGCAATGGGCTTGTAACTAAATATGGGCACAATGCCCGACTGCTGGTAAAAGAAGGAGACAAGGTTAAAAAAGGACAGACTGTCGCGATAATGGGAACCTCAGGGCGAAGTACCGGTCCTCATTTACATTTTACGCTATTCAAACAAAACGTCCCTCAGGATCCTATGATTTATTTACCTGAATAATTCAGTAATGAATGCCATGTTCAATATTTAATCCGAATAATACGCGGGAGGAATACATATGAGAAAGAGAGACAACAAATATGAAAATATCGAAAGCCTTATTTCCCAGGGAATGGAA
>JBDKUD010000030.1:0-12119 GCA_039679805.1 Syntrophomonas sp.
ACTACCTGCTCATCAACTTCAGCTATATCAATTTGCCGCGCATCCTGTTCATTAGGATCAGTAATAACTCGTACCCAGTTTCCAGAACTTATGGTGGTAGGATCTACAGGAATACCCCAGCCAAATATTTGGCTATCATTATTAATCTTTATAGCGTGAGCACGGTTATTATTATCTAGCATATATAAAGTATTTTGCCGGGTACTGAAATAAGTAACCCGACCGTAAAATACCGTATTATAGGCCTGGGCTTGAATTATGGTGTCGCTATCAGGTATAAGCTGCGCCATTAGCTGGTCGCCAATTTGTATTTGTTCCTGAGTAATCGCAACTTGGTCCCGGTACAGGCTGGAGCCGGACAACAATTTATATTCCTTGCCAGTATCCAATCTAATTGTCCCCTGTTGTAAGTTAATTTTTTCAACCTTACCGATAACCATAGGCCTTTCGACTTTTAGATACTGTATTATCCGGGTGGAAGGAGAAATTAACAGTGTAACTTTAGTTCCGGGCATTAGCTTATCCAGGTCGTTAAGTGAAGCAGACCCAAATGGGGTATCAGCCGAAGTACAATCCACCAACTTATCCCGGTAAGATATTGCCGCCCAGGCTGCCAGCTGGTAAGTCTCGGGGTTGTTAAATAACTTGATTTCTTTTTTCGCAACGTCAACCTGAGATACAAACCCGGTCATTTCTTCTCCGTTGGCCTGTAATTTCCACAGTGTCTGCAGAACCGGATTTACAGTGGCCTTCAGTTCCGCTCCGGGGGGAATTGCGGTTATATCGGTTACGGGAAGATTGTTAACCAAAATGTTCTGGTTTCCTTCAGCACTAGCCCGATTGTCAAGATAGTAACCACCCTCTCTGCTCTGGTTATTCATTTCCAGTACAAGGTTACCTTCATCGGTAGAAAATGCCTGAATGCCCCCCGTTTCCCAGGTAGATCCGAATATGTAGGCAGTTCCAGAACCCATATACAGATCACTGCCAGACTGTACCTGGTTAATATCAGCAACCGCCTTACCATTGACTTCTTGATGAACCTGCATTCCGTCCAGATTAATTTTATCCCCATAAGCAAGTGTAAGTTCATTATTTGTATCTATACTTTTTACTATCTCATGCCTTAAAGGTTGACCATAAACCAGAGCAAAAGGTTGTGCAGGATTAGTTCCGTTAATGCTTGCAGCCCGTACTCGGATTATGTATTCACCTGACCCGGCATTAGGAATATTAACCTGTTCTATGTTATTAATGTTATCAGCCTTTCCCTGACCACTGAAATCATTGCCATAATAGGTTTTGCCCCCGGGGGTCTGCACAGATAGATCCAGGTTATTTACCAGGGGTTGGCTGGCAGCTGTTTTAGCAGGAGGATCTGTCCACGCCAGGGTAACTTTCAACGGTGTCGAGGAATCTGATATTTTAAGCCGGTATTCTTTAGTTTCCCCAACTTCAAGACCATTGTTTTCATCCTTTATCTGAAAAGTGTTTTCCTGTAAGGCTAAAATAGTTCCAGCCAGGTCCAGGATACCAAAGCCTTCTTCAGATACATTACCCGAGGGTGAACGAGCACCGTTTACCAGCAAAGCCTTCATCAATGCTGACGAAGGATTACCACTGTTCTTATAGGTTTTAAGTTCTTCCCGGAGCATAGCCAGGGCACCACCAGTTACTGCTGCTGCCATACTGCTTCCTCCCATGCGAGTATAGGCAGTATTAGCGGAATAATTACTGGTTACCAGACTCGAGCAGGCCGATATTACTGCCGAACCCGGTGCCAGTAGTTCCGGTTTAATTCTGCCGTCGCCGGCCGGGCCACGGCTAGAAGAATCTGTTACCTGATCAGCATAACGTGCATCCGGGCCAAAGGCGGGGCGAGGTACCTGACTGGAACAAACCGTAAGAACATTCTTGCTGTTGGCTTCACTAGTCAGAGTACCGCTGCCCGACCCATTGTTGCCGGCAGCAAATACGGGCAGAAAATCGGGATATCTATAGACAAAATCATCTATCTGAGCAGAATTTGGGCCATAGGTATTACTGCCGCTGCCCCACCCATCTACATGCACTTTTACTCCAGCCAGGTAAGCCGGTCTAAAAAGGTTTTCCAATTTATCAGGCAGCTGCAATTGGTTAGCTTTGTTCAACAGACCCTGAAAATACAGGCTGGCCCCGGGGGCAATACCGTGGTATTGGCCATTTGATGCCTTTCCGCTGCCTGCTATAGTTGCAGCCATATGAGTACCGTGACCGGTAGGATCGTCCGCAACATCCCTGCCCGCATAAGATTTAAGCATAACCACCCGGGGCATAGTATTTGGCTCACTTCGTAGGTCGGGATGGATGTCGGTCATGCTGCCTTTATCCAACCCGCTGTCGGCTATGCCTATTATTTGTCCCCGGCCAGTCAGCCCGGAGGGGGCAATTATATCGGGAACCATTAAGGGATTGGAACCAATTATATCAGCAACCCGATCATTAGCCAGGGCGGTTCCCGGAGAAAAAAGCGGTGCCCAGGAGGAAATAAGTATCGTTAGTATCAACAATATTGGCAGCACACAACGCCGCCGACCTTTATGTATGAAAAGCATGAATTTATCTCCCTTTTATGTATTACAATGTATATTATTTGTAATTATTCGCCAACTTCCATATCTAACCTGCTGGCAGGTCCCCCCGGTACAATATGGTTTAATATCCAGGCTTTCTATGCTAGAATACAATAATTCAGATACCTGTATGGGAGGAGAATCTTTTATGCCTAATCGCTTACAAGAATTCGATTTAATTCGGGTTTTAGCCGCCTTTTCGGTTATTGCTATACACGTAACCGCTGGCTATATACAACTTCTGTCATTCGCTAATTACTGCAATCATTTGGTACGTTACGCTGTACCGCTGTTCATCATTTTATCAGGGTTTATGTTATGTTATGGGGAAAGCTTGAAACCTCCCCTTGCCACCCTGGATTTTTATCGAAAACGGGGCAACCGCATTTTATGGCCTTTTATTTTATGGACCTTGCTGTATAGTACTTTAAATCAACTTTATGGACCGATTCCGAACCTGTATCAGTATGCAATGACCCTAGGCCACGATTTATTATGGGGCAGCGGTTATTATCACCTGTATTTCTTATCTATAATGATTCAGTTGTATATCCTCTATCCGCTATTGAAAAGATGGCTGAATAAAAACGCCTCTGGACTTCTTGTATCTTCCCTGATACTTACCTTGGTGGTGCAAATTGTACTCTATCTGGCTCTCTTTGGGAAAATAACGCTGCCGGCCCGATATAGTCTCATTTATGTCCGGGCATTCCCGGTATGGATTTTCTACTTTGTTCTGGGTATGTGTATTGCCATAAAAAGAGATTACTGGCAAAATCACCTGCCTGGACACGAGCTCTCTCTCGGTTTGGCCTGGCTGTTCAGCTTGGTTATTATAATCCTGGATAGTAAATTTACCGCCAATGGCGGCTCAATAGTAAGACCAAGTATAATGCTTTATACGGTTGTTACTTTCTTCTTCTTCTACTGCCTGGCCTTAAAGGTTAAATACATTGGTAAGTCCTGGCTTACCTGGCTCTCGGAACAGTCTTTTCTGATATATTTAATGCACCCGCTTATGTTGACCATTATGATTTACACGGCTCAAAAGCTGGGCCATCCCGGGCTATGGGATGGTATCCTTGGCATGATAAGCCTTTATTTTGCTGTTGCCGCAGCAACAGTTTTCTTTACCTGCCTGGTCAGCTTTTGTCCATTGGCCTCATTGCTGGGAGGAGCTCAACGTAAAAAAAGTCAACGCAGTTCCTCCATTAGCCCATCTATGTAACTTATTTGCTTGTCAATATTATCCTCAGTCAACAAAATGCCGAAATCAGCCGGTATGTTATCATCCGGATAGCCAGAGATTTTATGGGCTATCAGCTTTTCAACATCAGGGTAAACATGGCTCCCGTCAAAGTAATTATTTAAATCGGCAGTTATGGAATTGGGGTACATGAAATTATATACCTGCCCGAAAACATCTACACTATCCTTTAACCAGCGCTCGTAATCCGGCAACAGGTTTTCCCCCACCAGGACAGCTAACAGAGGTTCTGAAACGGGAGTAGTAAATATTATAAATTTGCTGTGCGGATTATTCTGTTTTAATTGCAAAAGAATCTTCTTAACATCCCGATATTCGTAGTTACCATAAACATCGGTTTTATATCTTGCCAGGTTTTCTCTTATACGCTCATCTCTATAAGCTTCCGGTACGCGATTTAGAGTCTTTATATTATTCCGATCGTAGTCAAAAGTTACCGGGACATTGCGCTGGGAAGCATTATAGTTTTTCTTTGAGTATTCCAATATATCAGCTGATAATAGAAGTTTATAACGATAACCAAACCCATTGGCTTGGTTGATATAGTAAGAAGGAGGATGGTACTCATTCTCCAGCTTCAAGTTCTTATTAGTTACAAAAAAATCCAACCCGATAACGATATAATCGAAATCGCCACCGTTTTTTAACTTGGCATATTCGGTGTAACCATTATACTCTTCCATAAGCATTCCGCTTACTGAATAGTTATAAGCTTTGTGCCCCACCAGGTCATTCTGGTTCATATAAGTGGTCCTGCTGCTCCCCAGAATGAGAGTATCGTAATGCTGCGGGGTAAATGTAATGTGATTAGTCTTCTGCTGCCTTTCATCAAAAGCTATTTGAATATGGTTATACTTATGCGCATGTGAGAAAGTCCACATCGGATCAATAAAAAAATTAAATGCCCCTATTATAATAAGGGGCAAAAATGCAATTGTTAAAGTTACTGCCAGCCAGGTTCTGTATTTATTCATTAAACGTAATTCCCCGCTTAACTTTAATAAGTGAACACTTATTAACCAGGTTCCACTAAGTTCACTTATTGTTTATGATGTTACATTCTCACGCATATATTCCATAATAGCCTGGGCGATAGCTTCCCCTATCTGATTTCGGAAATTATCCTGGGTTAACAATGTACCCTCCAGCGGATTGCTGACGAATGCCCCTTCCACCAGAGCCGATGGCATCTGGGAATTCCTTAAGACAGCAAAATTAGCCGTTTTAACACCCCGATCAGGCAAGCCTATAGCATTAACCACATATTTTTGTAATTTTGAAGCCAGACTGTAACGTTCGTCTTTCTGAATGAATAAATTTGGTTTTTCCAGAGGTGCATAGTAATAGGTTTCTGTGCCTGTCGCGCTGGCACTAACACTGGAATTGTTATGTATTGATACGAAAACAGCGGCATTATACATATTGGCGATATCAGTTATTTCATTCAGTTCCAAATAGGTATCATCTTTATGCGTATACATTACCTGTATACCATTCTGGGAAAGAACTTCGCCAGCTTTCAAGGCTATAGCCAGGTTAGCGTCCTTTTCAATAGCATAGCCGCTGGATCCGGGATCCTTGCCGCCATGGCCGGGGTCAAGCACTACCATGGGCACTCGTGATTGAAGAATACTTTTGTCTATAAAGAGTATATATAACGCGGTACCGTCACTGCTGGTTCCTACAGCAAATTTTGCCGGTATGGTGGTGTCAATAGTTAATACGGTGGTATTAGACTGACCTGTTTTTTTGGTAAAACTCATGTTACTGATTAAACTGTTGCTAAAGTTATAGCTGGCATTGGCTTTACCGGGCAGAACATTATTTAATTCTATTACCATTCGATTGTTATCCTCATTGGTTGTATAGGTAAACGAGGCGATGGCCGATAAACTAATTTTTTCCCCGCCGCTTCCAAAAGTACTCCTTGTAACATTTGTAATGGCATTGGGTATACTGACTACTTCCCTTTGACCATTATTTTCAGTCGAAGTTGTGTATTCCAGACCGGCAGGAATATTTATATTTACTACCACATTATTTCCCTGGGTAGTTGCCGCAGCAGTTATGCCGGCTACTTGTTTAATACTGGTAGTACCCTCTATTTTAAAATTGGAAAATTGATAGCTTATTGTATTGCCACTGGTTGTCTTTTCGCTTTTTAAGGTCTTATCGGATTCCATGATAATCTTTACCCCGGTGGACTCCCAGCTCCTGGATAAACGCAAACCGGGCAGTTCAACTTGAACGGGGGGGGTGTCTACTACAGACGGGCTCTGCATTTTTACTGTGAAGTCAGCCTGATCCCAGGCAACCTGGCCTCCGAAGGCCTCACCCACAAAACGCAGAGGAGCCAGGATTCTCTGGTTAACAACTTTGGCCGGTACATCCAGGGTTTGTTTTTCTCCGTTAATGGTGGGATGGATGGAATTAAGGGGAAGCACTACAGTAGTATTGCCTTTAATAGCGACTGCCCTATTATTTGCCTGCTGCCACTCCACTTTGGCCCCCATAGCTTCAAAAATAGCCCGCAAGGGAACAAGAACGCGATTGTTTTCAACTACCGGGGGTACCTCAAAACTTAATTTGTTGTTATCCAGTAGTACTACCGGGTTCTGGCTTTTTACCGATGAACTGGAGGAACTTGTTGAGCTTGTTGAACTAGAGGAAGTTGGTACCTGAGGCATTACAACCATAGTTACCTCTTCCAAACCTGTTTTTTTAACCAGATCGGAACGTACAAAAGCTATGGTTGCACTGCTCGTTTTGACTTTATACCATTCACCCTGAACATCCTCCAATATCAGAACATCGCCCTTTACTGCCTGTCCGATTTGCGAATAAGTTGTGCCCGGACCGGATCTTAAATTAACGGTGTCTTCTATAACCTGAAGCCGGATATCTACTTTATCAATATTAATTAATGATTCATATACCCAGCCTGTTATGCTGCCTGATTTGATTTTTACCCAATCACTGTTTTTCTCCAGGATTTCGACACGGGTGTCTTTATTCAGGCTGCTAACTACAGAGAAATTTGCACCGGGACCGGATCGCACATTTACCGTGCTGCCGGTAATCACACCTGAGTCAGCTATAGCAGGCGAAATAAAAACGGCGATTAGTAAACTTGTCAATAATAAAGCCATGAACAATTTTTTAAAATGTTTGTACATAAACCCACCCTCATATAATTTGAAATAAATTAGCAATTATGGAACTATAACTATTATTTTACCATTAAAAGACAAAGGTTTGGCTAACTTTAAACAATAATACGTAACTAATGACATACTTCTTTCATGTTTTCAGAAAAAATTGGAGACGGTTCTTTAAACCGTCTCCAAACAGTGCCTTTGTTAATTACCCGAAACATTTTCAGCTTCAGGTGAAGCTGCATCGTTTTCAGCTACAGTCTGCCCGGTAAGCATATTATCCAGCAAGCCCTCTACTTTATCAGTATCAGCCAACCAGTAGCTTATAAGCGAGTTTCCGTAGCTATCACGCACATCATAGAAACTGCCCGGTAAAGTCTGGGCTATTATATCATCAGTTTTGAATTTTGGAGCCCAGCTCGCCAATTGAACCATGTCAGCAACAGTTAAATCAGTATCAATATATTTATTTAATTCAGCAGCAATTTTAGGCAGCTTGATAATACTTTTAGGCTGCATCATCTCTTTGGCCATAGCCTTGAGGAAATCCTGCTGCTGCGCGGTTCTCTGGATGTCGCCCATAACGTAACCCCGAAATCTTACCAACCCTAAAGCCTGTTCACCATCCAATTTCTGAACACCTGCATAGAGGTCAATATCTTCAGAAGGCTTGTACATTCGCTGAGGTACATCGTAGGTTACACCACCCATAAGATCTACTATTTTTTGGAATCCCTTAAAATCCATTTCCACGTAGTTATCAATATTTATATCCATAAGTTGTTCAACACACTCTACCGCTAGTTCCGGCCCACCGTAATAATTGGCGGCGTTAATTTTATCTTGATTATCTTTGATTATCACCCTAGTATCACGCGGAACAGAGACCAGCGCTATTTTTTTTAATTCCGGATCGATCGATACCAACATCATGGTATCAGATCGGGAATGTTCTTCACCGGCTCTGGCATCAACCCCCAGGACCAGAATGTTGGTTCTATGACCCTCTACTATGGTCGGCTTCTGCTTGGTTTCCTGCTGCGGATTTAGATTGGCACTGTTGACAAAGCCGGTAAGCCCGGCCCCAATACCAAAGAACATCCCAAAAATAGCTCCGGCTAGAAGCATAAATTTAAAAAAGAATTTAATCTTACGCATTATAAACACCTTACCTATCCGTTTAGGGTACTTCCATGTTTGACCTGACGAGCTGGAATCTTTGCCTTTTCTCCGGTAAACATACCGATTTTATCTGCCCCCAGTACTACCAGTAAAAGCAGTAAGGCTAAAATTAAAGTAGCTTTGGGACTGTTTAACATAGTCAGGAAAACAGCTACTGTTCCGAATACACAACTTATTCCATAAATAATTAATACACTGCCCCGGTGACTGCATCCCATAGCCATCAAGCGATGATGCAGATGGGCTTTATCAGGTCTGAATATAGGAGCCTTATTGTTTATCCGGCGAATAATGGCAAAAAACGTATCGAATATGGGTATTCCCAGAATAACTATAGGCATTAAAAGTGATATCAGGGCCGCGCTTTTAGCCAGGCCAGTAACCGCCAGACATCCTAAAATAAAACCCAAAAAATTGGACCCTCCGTCTCCCATGAAGGTTCGCGCCGGGTGAAAGTTATAAGGTAAGAATCCTAAAATGGAGGCTACCAGTAAAAATGCCACCATGGCAACCATTGACTGTCCCTGTAGTAAGGCCACAATCCCCATAGTAGCGGCAGCTATACTGGAAACGCCTGCTGCCAATCCATCTAATCCATCAATGAGATTAATGGCATTGGTAACACCTACTATCCACAGTAAAGTCAAAGGTATACTGAAATAACCCAGACCAAGCATTCCATTGAAGGGATTGGTAACAAAGCTAACCATTACCCCAAAATATATGGCCACACTGGCAGCAACAATCTGTCCGGCTAGTTTTACCCAGGGGGATAGTTGAAAAATGTCGTCTAACATTCCTACCAGAAAAACAATACCTGCTCCCCAAACAATACCAGTGAAAGGCCCGGAGACCTTTACCAGGAAAATCATGCACAACATAAATGAAATGAATATAGCCAGGCCGCCAAATCTAGGCATGGCCTGGGAATGAACCTTGCGTTTATCAGGCTCATCTATAGCACCAACACGATGAGCTATTTTAATAGACACCGGTACCAGAAGATATGCAACGACAATTGCCGACAATAATGTAATCAATATTATATAAATGGGCATAACAAAAAACAAACCCCCTAATTTTTCAATTATAGGACCATTCTATCACCGGTACTAATGCTTGTCTATATGCCAAAAGCTGTAGTAATTTGAAATCCTATCGCATAAATTCCTATTTATTGTCACAACCACTGCCCAAAAGTGAACTTCGACTATTGTTATAATCATGGTATAATCAATGGGAATTTATTTAAATAATGCGGTTGAAGGGAGTAGCGGGAGCTTGTCTATAAAAATTGCCCTATCAGGTTATTATGGTTTTGATAATGCCGGAGATGAAGCATTATTAGCAGCAATAACTTCTTCCATAAATAAATTGGAACCAGAAACAGAATTTGTGGTTTTTTCCGGTTCACCGGCCAGGACCATTGATTTACACGGTATCCGGGCGGTAAATTACCTTAACCCTTTTGCACTGCTGCGTGAACTTATGACTGTAGATCTATTAATTAGCGGTGGGGGGAGTATTTTTCAGGATGTTACCAGTACCCGTTCCCTTTCCTATTATATAAGTGTGGTAGCCTTGGCCAGGCTCCTAAGAAAGCCGGTTATTTTTTACGCTCAGGGAGTAGGCCCCATAAACCGGAGTTTCAGCAAGTTGCTGATGCGTCTGGTAGGGAACCGGGTTAACTTAATTACCTTACGAGATCATGATTCCCGGCAGTACCTGGAACAACTGAAAGTTACCCATCCACCTCTTATTGTTACTGCCGATCCGGTGTTTGCCCTGGAACCTGGACTGGCGGATGAGACAAACATGCAAAAGCTATTAGACTCTACTTGCCCTGAAGAAAAGCCCCTGGTAGGCGTTTCTGTCAGGAAGTGGAAGTATTTGCAGGGATATCAGGACAAATTGGCCAGGCTGCTGGACGAACTTACGGTCCGAGGTTATCAGGTGGTGTTTATTCCTATGGCTTACCCGGATGATATTATTGAATCGAAACAAATAGCTGAATTAATGCAGCAGGATGCTAAGATAATTGAGAAAAACCTGAACAGCACTGAGCATTTAGCCTTGATTTCCCATCTTGATTTAATGATCGGCATGCGGCTTCATGCTCTGATTTTCGCAGCCAGTCGGGGGGTACCTTTTGCCGGTATATCTTATGATCCTAAGATCGATTCATTTTTAGCTCTTTTTAACCTGAAACCACTGTCGATGGAGTTTTCAGAAATGAAGAATGAGGTAGATAGAATACTTAACGATATTAATTTTCAAACGAACTTAAAGCAAAAGGCCTTGGATATGCGCGCCAAATCCGAGGATAATGCTCGGCTGGCCCTGTCGTTGATTAATCAACATGGACAGTATTCTCCCCCGCGATATTAAAACTATTATTGAGGTTGATTTTATGAGTAACGAAAATGTCAAAACCGGGAAAACATTTATTGGTGTTTCCATCATTATATTTTGCTCAAAAGTTCTTGGGTTCCTGAGAGAAATCTTTTTTGCATCTGTATTCGGTACTACTGTTCTTACTGATATGTTTGGGGTTATTTTCAGTCTGCCCAGCTTATTATTTGCCAGTGTAGGTACAGCCTTGTCATCTGTTAATATACCTGACTTAACTTATTTTATAAGTAACCGTACCAAGGAGGAACGTGACCGTTATCTATCCAACTTGTTTGCCCAGGTCACTTTGTGGGCCACTTTAATTTGTATAATCGGAATTACCTTTGCACCAACAATAACTAAGATTATAGCTCCTGGATTTTCCGGAGAAGTAACCGGTATAGCAGTAGCACTTACTCGGGTTATGATTCCCACTTTACTATTTGTCAGCCTTACCTATGTTGCTACCGGTGTATTGCAGGTACACGGTTATTTTCTAATGTCATCTATAATCAGCATCCCTTTTAATCTGGTTATTATTATTTCACTGCTGATTAAAGGTGCTGATATAATGTTTTTGGGCTATATTACTACCCTGGGCTGGCTCCTGCAGTTTTTAATTCAGCTGCCGGTGATTATTAAAGAAAAGTATCACTTTTTCTGGCGGATTGATTTTAAGAACGAACAAACAGTTTCTACCTTTAAACAGTTAATTCCTATTCTTATGGGTAATTCCCTTTTGCAGTTATGTCTTATCATTGATCGTACTTTTGCAACTCACCTGACTGCAGGAACAACTGCGGCCCTGTCCTTTGGCAGTAACCTATTTGTAACTGTAACCAGTGTTTTTATCGTAGCTATGTCTACAGTAGTATTTCCCAGGCTGTCAAAATACTGTCTGGATCTGGATTATACCCGAATTCGTTTAATGCTCGCCAATATATTTAAAATATTGCTATTTATACTGGTGCCGTATTTGGTTCTTGTAGTAACATATCACCAGGAGATTATAAGTTTGCTCTATGAACGAGGGGCATTTACCAGTAAATCAACCTCTATGACTTCATTGGCCTTTTTATTTTATAGTTTCGCAGTAATAGGCTATGCCTGCCAGGAAATATTTAACCGGGTATATTATGCTCTGAAAAAATTTAAGATACCAATGACGGTAAGTATGGTATGTATTGCTATAAAAGTATTACTGGACCTGATATTATTTCGCTCAGCAGGTATCACGGGCATTAGTGGCTCAACCGCCTTTTGCCTTCTGCTTTATGCAATTATTATGAGCTTCCTGATAAGCCGGGAGATTGGTGGTTTTTTGCGCAAAGATTTGTTCTTTTATGGATTAAAACTTATATTGCCAGTTATCAGCATGATATTGGTAATAGTGTTATTTAAGTTTTTTATCAACGGTGGAGTGGTTCTTACTTTCCTGTTGCCGCTTACCCTCAGTGGTTGTATCTACCTGGGGATAGCTTATTTGATAGGATTAAACAAGGAGTTTTATTC
>JBDKUD010000270.1:0-8850 GCA_039679805.1 Syntrophomonas sp.
GTTTCCAGGGATACAGCCGAGAGCGAGGATGTTTAATCCGGCATTCATATAAACGGGCCGCTTATATGTAATATGTTTATAAATAAACCATAAAAATAAAAACAATAATAGATGTGTAATTAGTATAATGCTCCCAGGAAGTTAGAGACATAAAACCCAAAATAAGCTAAACTATGATTAAGGTAAAATCGAAATCCTAGACAGCCGAAAAAGGATGACAAGTTAGCCTATTCTCTTTAAAATGTGTCTTGACAACGGGTAGCACTATATAGGATTATAAATTAACAATACAATACAATAAATATGGCAAACTCATTTTTAGTGAGAGCCTTTTGAGCTCCAGTTGGATTCGACTGGGGCTTTTTGCATTGTTGTAGTTTCCATTAACTGGCCTAAGCATAACGATTTTCTAGTCTCTTAAGCAACTGTTACATACTATTCCAACCTGTTAAGCACGTTTAACTCATATCTTTACAGCGCATTTTTTAAGAACTAAGTATCCTCGCAACAATCAAATCAATGATGACAAAGCACTAATGAGTTATTTGGCTCTGACCAGATAATTAATTAATGAGAAAGCTTTACAACTCATATACTTACTTAACTAAATATGTAAATCATAATTGTTTACTACAGAGCTGAAGGCACCCAGATTCATTATAAGTATTTATGCCGGAAGGAGGTGAGAGTGAGGGATCTTACTTAATACCAATATGTAATTTTACTACCCCTAATTGTTAAGTAAAGGAGATGAATAATTTGCCTGTTGGTAACGAGACAGCAATTAAGTTGAAGCAAGGACTAATAATGGTGATTACCGGTAATGGCAAAGGTAAATCAACATCTGCTTTTGGTCAGGCCTTGCGGGCTACAGGGCAAGGATATCGGGTTTGTATTATCCAGTTTATGAAAGGGCGGGCTTATGGAGAAATTCTGGCTTTGCAGAAGTATTTGCCGGACATTAAGATTTTTCAATATGGTCTGGATAGCTTTGTCATGAGGGATAATCCTGCTCCGGTGGATGTGGAACTAGCTCAGGAAGGATTTAACAAGGCCAAAGAAATTATCCAGAGTGGTGATTTTAACATGGTAATACTGGATGAAATAAATGTAGCGGTGGATTTTAAACTTATCCCCGAGGAAGAAGTTCTGGAATTAGTTAAAACCAAACCAACGGAATTAGATTTGATCCTTACAGGGCGTTATGCGTCAGAGAAATTAAAGGAAATGGCAGACATGGTTAGTGAAGTGACCGAGATTAAACATCATTATAATGCTGGGATTAAAAATAGAGCAGGTATAGAGTATTAACCCGCAACCGTGTATATGTTGATGTTGTTTATGAAGGAGACTTAATTATATAGGAGGAGGGGTTTGAGTGTTTACTGAGGACTTATTAGTAAAATCAAGCGGAATGAGGAAAAAGTGGGAAGACGAGGTTAAAAAGGTCATTGCCAAAAATGCTGACCAGAAACCTGAGGCTCTGTGGAGTACGGTCTCCGATTTGCCAATCAGAAGGCTTTATACCCCCGAAGACATTAAAGACATGGATTTTGAAAATGATATTGGCTATCCCGGACAGTTTCCTTACCTACGAGGAAATCAGGCTACCGGTTATCGCGGAAAGTATTGGACATTCCGCATGTTTTCCGGCATGGGCAGCGCCGAAGTAACTAACCAGCGCTGGCATTTTTTACTTCAATCAGGCCAAACGGGTTTAAGTACCGCCTTTGATTTTCCGACTCTTATGGGATACGATACGGATTCTCCCAAAGCCCGGGGTGAATGTGGGAAATGCGGTGTAGCCATTGATACTATAGAGGATTTTCAAGCCCTTATAAAAGGTGTTCCGTTAGGTAAAATTACCACTTCCATGACCATCAATCCTCCGGCGACGGTTCTATGGGCGATGTATTGCGCAAGTGCTGAAATGGCGGGTATACCTCTAACCCAGATTGGCGGCACCATCCAAAATGATATGCTTAAGGAATTTATCGCCCAGAAAACCCTTATGTGTCCCCCCGAACCTTCCGTAAAACTGATCAGCGATACTGTTGAATTCGGTACCAAATATGTACCCAGGTGGAATACGATCAGCATCAGCGGCTACCATATTAGAGAAGCAGGAGCCACAGCTGTCCAGGAACTGGCCTTTACCCTAAGAGACGGAATGGAATATGTTGAAGATGTTATCCGCCGTAAGGGATTGCATGTCGACCAATTTGCCCCCCGGTTATCCTTCTTCTTTAACGCTCATATAGACTTCTTCGAAGAAATCGCCAAACTGCGTGCAGCCCGCAGAATCTGGGCAAAAGCCATGCGGGACCGTTACGGCTCCAAAGATGAGAGATCCTGGTGGATGCGTTTCCATACCCAGACGGCTGGATGCTCTTTGACCGCTCAGCAGCCCTATAACAACGTTATCCGCACCGCGGTTGAAGCATTGGCAGCTGTTCTGGGAGGAACCCAGTCGCTGCATACCAACTCACTGGATGAAGTATTGTGTTTGCCTTCCGATCATGCGGTGCAAATTGCATTGCGGACCCAACAGATCATTGCCGAGGAAACGGGAGCTGCCAATACTATTGACCCGCTGGCAGGTTCATACTTTATTGAAGCGCTTACCAATGAGATGGAGGAAAAAGCCTGGGACTATATCCACAAGATAGATGAAATGGGCGGCATGGTTAAAGCCATCGAAAAGGGATTCCCGCAAATGGAGATTTCAGATGCTGCCTATAAGTACCAGAGACAGATCGATGCCGGTGAGAAAATTATGATTGGAATCAATAAATATAATGTCGAAGAAGACGTGGAAATTCCATTTGTTGATATTGACGACACTATTGAGAAGGAACAAATTGCCCGCTTGAATGCCGTAAAGAGAAAACGTGACAGCCGTAAAGTTGCGGAGTGCTTAAAAGACATCAAGGCGGCTTGCGAAAAAGGCGAAAATGTTATGCCGTATTGCATTGAAGCCGTAAAGAATTATGCCAGTGTTCAGGAAATATGCGATGTATACCGGGAAGTATACGGTGAATACCGTGACCCCGGCATATATTAATTGTAGAAGGAGGTAAAAAATATGGCTAGAAAGATTCGGATACTACTCGCCAAGCCCGGTTTGGATGGACACGATCGCGGTGCCAAAGTATTGGCCAGAACTTTCCGTGATGCAGGGTTTGAGGTTATTTATACCGGGTGTCATCAAACCCCGGAGATGATTGTGGGAGCGGCAATTCAGGAGGATGTGGACGTAGTAGGATTAAGCTGCCTTTCGGGAGCGCATAACTTTTTGTACCCGGAAGTAGCGCGTCTCTTGAAGGACCAGGGAGCCGATGATATCACTGTTATAGGTGGAGGAATAATACCGGATAAAGATATGCAGGGACTTTATGATGCGGGCCTGAAAGCGCTTTTTACTCCTGGTACTACCCTGGATTCCATAGTTGATTGGATTAACCAAAATATTGCACCGAAAGAGTGAGATATTATGGAAGATTTAAGCAAGAAAGTAATGGCGGGAGATGTGCGTGCGGCCTCCCGCCTGATAAGAAACATCGAAGATAATATACCAAACACCACTGCAGCTATGAAACACATTTTCCCGCACACCGGTAAAGCCCATGTAGTGGGACTTACGGGAGCACCAGGAGCAGGTAAAAGCACCATAACCGATGAACTGATATGCGCAATCAGAAAAAAGGACAAAACCGTAGGAGTACTGGCAGTAGACCCGACCAGTCCGTTTACCGGGGGAGCATTGCTTGGAGATAGAATCCGTATGCTGCGGCATGCCGAGGATACGGGGGTGTTTGTCAGGAGCCTGGCCACCCGGGGCGCTATGGGAGGTTTATCCAAAGCAGTGGGTGACGGTATTCATATTCTGGATGTTATGGGAAAAGACATGGTTATTGTGGAGACTGTTGGGGTGGGGCAGCAGGAAGTCGACATTATCAATCACGCCCACACCGTAATCGTGGTTCTGGTACCCGGAATGGGTGACGATGTTCAGGCAATCAAGGCAGGATTAATGGAGATAGCTGACATTTTCGTAATTAATAAAGCGGATCGGGAAGGTGCCAAAAAACTCTATAAGGAAACCAAAAACATGCTTAACATGGGGCATTTTACGAATGGATGGGAGCCGCCGATTGTAATGATAGAGAGCGTGATGGAACCCCATTCATTCAGCAAATCGGTCGGCGAACTTTATGAAACAATTGAAGCACATTACAAGCATCTGGTTAATAATAAACAACTGGCTGACCGGGCCTATCGCAAGGTTCTTACGGAAATGAACGATGCCATGCATTTGGCCATACTTGAACCGATACTTGATATGTTAATAAGTTCAGGTGAATGGGATCAAATGTTAAAAAGACTAATTGCCAAAGAGACAGATCCATATTCGTTGGCTGAAGAAGTAGCCCGCAGACATTTAAAGTAACAGATGCTTATTGCAGGCCATTTTAACTGGCTTTTGTCCGCAGCCCGAAACATTGGGGCAAAGTCTTCTGGTACAGTTGCCGAGATCTTTGGCCCATCGGGCTCAATAGATACAATTATCGCATGGATCAGTCGAGCCCTTCGAAAAAAGACTTCTTGAAGTTGAAGACTGGTTTAAACGAAAAGAGGTGATAGTTATGGAAAAAGAGATTCAAGTTTCTGAAGAAGAAATGAGAGAGAAGGTACGCCAGCTCGCCAAAGACAATTTCCGCAAAGGACTAAACTGTGCCGAATCAGTCTATACTGCCCTGATCGATGCGGGTTTAGTGGATTTTCATCCTGAAACCGTAGCCTTGACCACTGCATTTGGCGGCGGAATCGGCCTTAGCGGAGGAGTATGCGGGGCTCTGACGGCTGCAACCATGGGAGTTGGTTCGGTACATGGACGGCGCCAGCCAGCCCAGGGCACCCAAGAGGAAATTATTGATAAATTATATGGTAATCCTGGCCTTTATAGATTTTTCAATCAGATACCCTATAAATTTGCCGAGAAATTTGGGTCCGTTCAATGTGCAGAACTCAATAAGGACTATCCGGAATGGTTTGATAAAAATAGATTCCGGAAATGTATGAATATTGTAGTTGATGCAGCCGAAATGGCAGTTGAATTCATATATCAAGGCAACCGGGAAGGATATGGCCAACCGTTTGGAAAAAATATGGCCGGCAAGGTCTAGAAAATAAATAATCCAATCGCATTCTCGCATGGTTACAACCAATTTAGATCCAATAATTCGGAGGGGAAAAATGGAGCCCAAACAACCGTTATTAATGCATATAAATAATTCGGTCTTTCTGCGGAATGGGAATCTGGTCATGATTGACCGGCGATTGCTTCCCCGGAAGATTAATGAAGTTGTTGCATCTACCTTTGAGGAAGTAGCTCATGCTATTGAAGATATGGTAGTACAGGGGGCTGGAGATATTGCCATTACAGCAGGATATGGCCTATATCTAGCGGCTTGTCAAGCAGAACGCACCCTATCCGGTAACCTTGAAGAGGCCAGGTCTTACATCTTATCAGCTCAACAACGTTTAATGGAAACACGCCCAACCGGCCGTCACCTTTCCTCATTACTGGAGAAAATGGCGGACAAATTGGAATGGGACAAAGACGGTTGGGCAAACCAGCTGCTTAATGAGGTTAACCTGGCTATTGACAAACAGCAAAGGTGTTCGGAATCGACAGGAAAATGGGCAAGTGAGATTCTGGAAAATGGTGATGTAATATTAACTCATTGCTTCCCCGGAGCCGCTTTATTATATATGCTTGCCTTTGCCAGGGATCAGGGTAAAAGGATCGAGGTGATTTCTACTGAGACCAGACCCTATTTGCAGGGAGCGCGCCTCACTGCCTGGTCAGTTTCAGAAATGGATATACCGGTGACGCTGATTACCGACAATATGGGGGCTTACTGTATGGATCAAGGTATGGTCAACAAGGTGTTTACGGCTGCTGATCGTATTGCAATGGATGGAACGGTAGCTAACAAAGTTGGGACTCTGCAATTAGCGTTATCAGCCAGATACCACCAAATAACGTTATATATTCTGGGTTACGGAGGCCCCGACAGACATTGTCCAACTGGTGATGAAATTCCTATTGAAATTAGAAATCCGGAGGAAGTGCTCTGCATTAACGGAGTAAATATAACCGGTGAAAAAGTGAAGGGTTTTTATCCTGCGTTTGATCTTACTCCGCCGCGAGTAATCAACGAAATTATAACTGACCGGGGAAGCTTTGTACCATATAATATTCGCCATTACTGGTCTTTAAGCAGGTCCTAGAGTTTCCTTTGCTTAAAACTGAGTTTAACAGTGGTTCTATTTGATTATGGAAAGGAGAATCAATTATGTCTGTATTAAAACAGGCCGTCATTCCGCTGGGCAGGCCATTATATATACCTAAAGAGGGGATTGCCAAAGAAGACCTGGAGATAGAATCCAGCGGCGATTATAAATTAATTGAGCAGGCCGATCATTTCATTATTAAGAATGACGAATGCTGCAGAAGTATACAGGTTATCGTTAAAACCAAGGAATAGGTTATCATGCACGAGCCGGAGGATAGAACGGTAGACATAGCGAGGCGTTGCCTCGTTCAGCGGTGTGAAGAAACTGCCCCGCAGTTTCTTCCGTTGCTTAAAGGAGGAAAGGTATGCTGACCAGGGGAGAATTGCACGAACGTATTTCAAAACTGCAAACCGTAATCATAGCTAATCACTGTGACGCTGTTTTAATAATACAGAATGTTGATTTGTATTATTATAGCGGCACTATGCAAAATGCGCAGTTATCTATACCTGCAACAGGTGAACCGGTGCTATTTTGCCGGAAAAGTTCGGAGCGGGCGAAACAGGAATGCCCCTGGCCGGTAATTGCACTCCCCAATTATAAATTAATACCGGAAAAGTTATTGGCCGCTGGTTTAAAGCTGCCCAAACGGCTGGGACTGGAGTTAGATGTTATTCCTACCGCTGCCTACTTCGTTTGTTTAAAAATCTTTTCTAATGCAGACATAGTTGATGCAAGCAATTGGATTAGAAATCAGCGCTCCATTAAAAGTCCTTATGAGATAGAATTTTTACGTCAAGGCGGAGAAAAAATGGCCCGGGTGTTCAGCCAGGTTCCTCAGATTCTCAGGCCCGGTATTTCTGAATTGGAATGTGCTGCTGAAGTGGAACGACTGGCCAGGCAATTGGGACATCAAGGGTGTATTCGCATCCGCGGATATAATCAAGAATTATTTTTTGGCCATCTGCTGGCTGGTGAGAATGGTGCCATTGCCAGTTTCAATGATGGTGCTACTGGTGGTAAGGGTCTGGGCCCATTCTTTCCTCAGGGGCCCAGCGAGAAAAAAATTGCCGTCAATGAACCAATAGCATTAGATTATGTAGGAGTATTTGATGGTTATATGGTTGATCAAACCCGTTTGTTCGTAATAGGATCACTGCCCGCCAAGCTCTGCGATGCATTCCAAACTGCCCTGGAGATACAGGAAGAGATTATTGCTCTAGTTAAACCTGGTATTATGGCTGACGAACTATATAATATTGCCTTGAAAAGGGTTGAGAACGCCGGTCTGAGCGAGAACTTTATGGGATACGGTCCTGGCAGGGCAAAATTTGTTGGTCATGGAATAGGCTTGGAAATGGATGAATTACCCGTTCTGGCCAGAGGATTTCATGTGCCCCTGGAAGAAGGGATGGTAATTGCACTGGAGCCAAAGTTCGTTTTTCCCGGCCTGGGAGTGGTTGGCATAGAGAACACGTGGCTGGTAACCAAAACGGGCAAAGAAAAAATAACCGACTTCCCCGATGATCTGGTAGTCATTAAGTAATTTTGCTTTTATTTATGTTTGGCCATAGGAGGAGCATTTGATGAGTGATGGGACAGCTTTAGAGTCACTGGAAATAATACTGGTTAATACGGCCTTGGGAAAAGTTAAATACGCAGGTTTGGGAGGAACATTTGCAGCTCTAGTGGATGCTTGCCTTAGAAAGAAAGCCTTACCAGGGTTCTATAATGACAAGTTAATTAAGACAGCTGAATATAAGGATGATAAGCTGGTTCTTGTACTTGCGGGAAGCAAAACGGATTTTGAGTTGCTATCTACGCTGGATATAGCAGTTAGAAACATTGGCGCATTCCCGTTTGATAGAGATGCTTCCAGACTACTTACCGTAGAAGTAAGCTGTGAAGTAGAGATATAAACTTTACAGAGTAGACAATTAATATGGAGGAGGAGATCATTATGCCGATGAAAACAGCCGCGGAATATATTGAAAGCGTGAAATCACTAACTCCCAAGGTTTATGTAGCTGGCAAGAGGGTTGAAAACATGTTGGAAAATGCTACTACCTTGTCGGTGATTAGAGCTACTGCTAAAATTTACGAATTAGCCGAAGAACCTAAATATAAGGAAATCATGGTAGCCACTTCTCATCTTACTGGTGAACCCATCAACCGCAATCTGAATGTCGCCAGGAGCAACTATGATCTGGATATGAGAGCCGAAATGGCGTTATTGACCAGCCAAATGCTAGGTACCTGTAATTATCGGTGCGTGGGTTGTGATACTTTAAATGCCCTGGCCAGCTCCACATGGGAAATGGACCAGGAAATGGGTACCGACTATAATCAGCGGTTAAACACCTATCTGAAATGGGTGCAGGACAATGATTTAGCCTGTTCCGGAGCTATTACCGACCCGAAAGGGGACCGGTTTAAGAGACCATCGGAGCAAGAAGATCCGGATATGCACCTGCGGGTGGTGGAGAAGCGGGAAGACGGAATCATTGTTCGGGGAGCGAAAGTAAGCCAGAGCGGGGCAATCGGCGC
>JBDKUD010000204.1:0-2895 GCA_039679805.1 Syntrophomonas sp.
TTGCAATATATTTCTCATGAATTAAAAACTCCAGTAATGGTTATTCGCAGTTATGCTCAGGCTATTGCCGATGGAATATTCCCCCGGGGTGGATTGGAAGGTTCTATAAAGGTGATTGATGAGGAAGCCGAACGTTTGGAGAAACGAATAAAGGATCTTCTGTATTTGACGAAGTTAGATTATTTATTTAAACTGAAACCGGAATTTGATATTATTTATGTTTCAGAATTGGTGGAAAACGTTGTGGAGCTATTACGCTGGCAGCGAACCGATCTATTGTGGGATATAGATACTACTGATAATTCTTTTCGCGGAGATTACGAGCAATGGAAAATAGCCCTGGAAAATATTCTTGATAATCAAATTCGTTACGCAAAATCGCGAATTACTATAAAAGATAAATTTATGCTTATTAATGGAGAGTCTGTAATTCAAATAAGGATTGGCAACGATGGACCGCCTATTGAACCAGGTTTACTGGATAAACTGTTTTTAGAATTCGAAAAGGGATACCAGGGACAGTTTGGATTAGGACTTGCAATAGCTAATCAGATAGCAGCTCATCATAAAGCCAGGGTTTGGGCAGAGAATGAGATTAATGGTGTTGTATTTTATATAGAAGTTCCGGAAGGGTCAACTATTGACCAGTCTTAACTGGCAGAAGAATATTGGATTTAATTGACACAACTGTGTGACAACAGCTATGATGAAATTAGGTAGATAGTAATCTTTTGAGGGAGGTTTTATTTAGGTGAAAAAAAGCGGAATTATAATAATTGCCATTATAGCTTTACTGCTATTCTGGGGCATAGGAAGCTAAAATAATTTGGTTAGTCTCAATGAGTCAGTAAATGGTAACTGGAGCCAGGTCGAGAACCAATTACAACGTCGTGCTGACCTGATACCCAATCTGGTAGCCACAGTAAAAGGTTATGCCACCCACGAAGAGACGATTCTTAACAACATTGCCGATGCCCGCAGCCGTTTAATTGGAGCCCAGGGAGCTGCCGGCAAAGCCGCTGCTAATGAAGAATTAAGTTCTGCATTATCCAGATTACTGGTGGTTGTAGAGAATTATCCCAACCTTAAAGCTGATGCCAATTTCCGTCAATTACAGGATGAACTGGCCGGAACAGAAAATCGTCTCGCAGTTGCCAGGAAAGACTATAATGACTCAGTTCAGACATATAATGCCAGAATCAAGACTTTCCCCAATGTTATCTGGGCTAATATGATGGGCTTTGGACCCCGGGAGTATTTTAAAGCTGAATCCTCGGCACAATCAAATCCTAAAGTTGATTTTAATAAATAGGGGTCTTCGAAATGAATAGATTGCGGAGAGAGCAGTTAATAGATATTAGGCTGACACGATTACCCAGGGTAGCTGCAAGTATAATTCTAATATTACTGGTGATTTCATCGCTGTGGGTTGGAACTGTGGGAGCAGCACCGGTTATTCCACAGCCGGGACCTAGTTTTTATGTTCTTGATGAGGCTAATGTCATAAGTCCTTCTACCGAGGCCATGATTGTCAGCACCAGTGAGGATCTGAATCGTAAAACCAAGGCACAGGTCGCGGTGGTAACTTTAAATAGTCTTAATGACCAGTCCCTGGAAGATGTTTCTCTGGGCATTTTACGCCAGTGGAAACTTGGTGACAATAAACTCAATAACGGACTTTTAATACTGGTTGTACCTTCTGCACATCTTGCCAAAATAGAGGTGGGTTACGGGTTGGAAGGTGCCCTGCCTGATGCCAAAACCGGACGTATCCAGGACGAGAATATGATTCCGGCATTTAAAGAAGGCAATTATAATCTGGGCATTAGTAAAGGATATCAGGCAATAGTAAGTGAAGTAGCCAAAGAATATAACGTAAAAGTAAATATTCAGCAAAATAATACTCCGACGCCGGTGGATACAAAAGATAAAGCCCCGATATGGCTGGATGTTTTGGGAATAATAGGGATACTTTTTCTCCTGTGGATTGACCATCGATTATTTAATGGTTTTTTCTTTGGTTTCCTGCTGGGAACACTGTTCCGTGGCGGCGGCGGTTTTGGCGGTGGCCGTGGGGGAGATTCCGGTGGAGGTGGATCCGGCGGCGGTGGTGGAAGCAGCCGCGGGTGGTAATATGCAATTCAAGCATAACGGGGGATCAACTCCTAAGGTAGATATAGTTATTATTGGAGCTGGAGTAGTCGGGCTGGCTATTGCTCGGGAACTAGCAGATCTGTCCCATAAAAGTATTGTCGTACTGGAACAAAATAGAACCTATGGTCAGGAAACCTCAAGTCGTAATAGTGAAGTTATCCATGCAGGAATTTATCACCCGGCTAATATGCTTAAAACCAGATTATGTACTGAAGGAAACCATTTGCTATACGAGTTCTGTAGGCTCCATAAAGTAGCTCACCGGCGTTTGGGCAAATTGATTGTAGCATGTGATGAAAATGACAGCGAACATATTAGTATACTTCATGATAATGCCCAAACTAACGGAGTGAAAATTAAAACAGTTACTTCCAGCCAAATTAATCAATTTGAGCCTTCTGTCATTGCGCAAGAAGCTCTTTTCTCACCTGATACCGGGATTCTAGATACCCATGGACTTATGGATAGATTATTTTACCTGGGCAAGGAAAAAGGGGTTGTATATCTCTTTAACTCCAGAGTTATTAGCCTGCAGTATACAGGTAATGATTATCTAATTGAAACAAACCGGGAGAGAATTAGGGCAGAACAGGTTATTAATGCTGCTGGTCTGTATAGCTGCCGGATAGCGGATTTAATCGGTATCGATACTGCAAAATATGGTTACCGTTTGTTTCCCTGCAAAGGGGAATACTATCGGCTGCGCCGTAGATTTAATATTAAGCATCTGGTGTATCCTCT
>JBDKUD010000387.1:0-2469 GCA_039679805.1 Syntrophomonas sp.
TTTCTAGCGGGGATGTAGGAGAGAAAGCCATAGAGGGTGTGGGAGTCGGCGGCATAGGTGATCAAGGTAGATCCGTCAGCAGAGGCCTCCTTGGTAACCAACAGATTGGTGCAGGCTTCCATAGGAGTCGAGATGAACAGGGTTAAGAGGGTGGCGAGGGATAATAATATAATAGACCGTTTCATTAGGGTGATCTTCGCCTCCTTTTTAGAATCCCGGGTCCAGACCAAATGTTAATCAAAAAAGCACTTGTAATCATTTAACAGGATTGGTTCTAGTATAACAAATATATTAATAATACGGTACCTTCGACCAAATACAAAATGAGAGGCATGGAGAGGCAGGGGGACGGTTCGAGACCACTGAAAAAGTACCATATTTCAAGCTGCTCAGGCAACTGTCCTAACCCAATTTTGTGAGTTAATCAGAAACCTACCGTATGAAAAGTTCAAAACAATCGCATTTAAACCTTTTAAAGCGGATACCAGCTTGGCTATCCGCTTTAAATTTACCGCCAGGGCCGTTAGCTTTGCCTGTATTCGGATACTTCGCAGACCGTAGCCCTTGGCCCGGTCTAATCCATGGAATCTTTTTAATTCTGCATTCTTGGGTTCGATTTTTGCCCGCTTTCGATATTCCTCAAGGAATTCCTGGGTTTTTGCTCTCTGGCTATACTCATATAAATCAGGGGTATTTACGCTGACTATCAATAATTTACCTATCCGCTTACTTTTGCCTATGCATTCAGTTCGACGAGGGCAATTTCGGCAGGACTCGCGCTCAAAACTATAGTGCAGCAAATTTTCCTTCTTGCCATTTCGTTCACGGGTTTTGGATTTTACTTTTACCGTTTCATTTCCCATAACACAAAACCATTGATCACTGTCTTTGTTGTAGCTGAATAGTTCCTCATCAATTTTGTAAGCACTGGCACTTACCGGGATATAGGACAAGGCATGTTTTTCCTTGATCAAATTGAGGATATCGGCACGGAAGTAGGCTTTATCGCCATATACGCTGGTTACGGTCAGTCCGGTTTTCTGGGTCTCCTCGAGATGGTCCTTAAATTTGCAGCCATCAACATAGGAACCCGGTTCTACGGCAATGCTGGTTATTAAACTGCCGTCGGTAGTCTGGCATAATTCTGCCTTGTAGCCGTAAAATGATTGGGTCTTGCTTTTGTAGCCTACCCGGGCATCTTTATCAACCAATGAACGGATGCCTTTTTGTTCGATAAACAGGTCACTTTCTAGGATCTCCTGAGCTTCCTTGGCTGCTTTTATAACTTCTTCTGAGGTTTCTTCCCGAACTTGTTCAATCAGGTCTTCCAGATAATCTTTCATAACCTGTTTTGCTTCAACATGATCTTCTATCTGGGTATAATCCGGTATTTCATATTCTTCCTGCCCAATGGCTTTGAATATATTTCTGGCCAACTGCTTAATGATGCGTTCGGGTACTTTTTTGATGGTGTTGGCTTCAATATGAGTGGTATCAATAACGATGCCATTACTGCTTTTAATTATGCCCCTTTCCACACATTGCCTTACGATTTCGATAATAATGTCATCCATGCTGATATCCTTTAAGCGTTGGGTACGGAATTTGGTCAGTAGGCTGGTTTCAGGCAGAGGGTCTTCGGGGTTAAGTCCTACAAACCACTTGTAAGCCAGATTTACGTTCAAATCCTGTATCAATTGCTCATCAGACAGGTTGTATAGATATTTTAAAATCTGGATTCTTAGCATCATTTCAGGTTCTTTGGCGGGTCTTCCAAAATTCTTGCAATATCGATCTGCTAGCAGTCCATTAACAAAGCTAAGCGATATCACAGAATTAATCTGTTTTAGAATGTGATTATCCGGTATCATTTGGTATAATGCGTTGTAGAAACTGTCTTGTTTTAAAGTGGTTTCAATTAGCAAAAAAAGCATACTCCCTTCGGTTTATTTGGTTGTGGTGACTTAATTATACCAAAGGAGAGTATGCTTTTTTGTTTTTGCTGGACTTTTTCAGTGGTCTCGAACCGTCCCCTGTCTCGTCGTCCCCTGTCTCGCCCCGTATTCCTCTTTCTAGAACCTATCTCTAATCTCCGTCAGTTTCCAGAATTTGATTGGAAGATCGTACCATAGTCCTTAACTGTACCTTACCTCGCCACAGGTTAGCTATGTGTTTTAAGGTTTCATGGGCATATTCGAGCTGTAGTTCTCTCCCCTCCCATTCATGCTCCAGTATCAAGATATTATTCTTACCCTTAACCTCCATAACTTTTATATTTGGCACTGCCTGAATGCCGACATTGTTGGCCAGGGAATTACGGATACTTCTCCATCCCTCCTCATCAGCTACTTCATTAACTATAAAGTCTCTAGCCCTTTTTCCGTATTCAAAGAGGTTAAGCTCTTTACAAAGCTTTAAACTTAAAAATCTCCTTATAAAGGATGAATCCCTCTCCTGCTCCCGCACTGA
>JBDKUD010000361.1:0-3911 GCA_039679805.1 Syntrophomonas sp.
GCTAGTCGCTCGAACGCCTTATTGTACCTTAAAATACTTCCTTTACAATCGGTTACAACCAGTCCGTCATAAGATGATTCCACTATTGCATCATTTAATTCCTTAACATTACGTAGTTCCGCAGACATTTTATCCAATTCGGAAATATCCTGCATAACAGCCACCGCGCCTATAATCCTATTGTCTTTTTTTATAGGCGAACGATTTGATAAAAAAAAGCGATTATTACGTTTCACTTTTTTAACCGGCTCTACTTTACCGGATTCAATTATATCCATAAGATCACTGTTAGGGAGAATATCCAGTATATTTTGACCTATGACATCTTCTGCTTTTCTGCCCAACGATCTTTCTGCTGACGAATTCCAAACCCTAATCATTCCTTTTTCATCAACCGAAACAATAACATTATGGGCCGAGTTAATAATAGTATCACATTCAAGAGAAATAGCGCTGTACGAATCAAAGAAGGCTTTGGCTATATCACCCCTGGTAACCATTCCCACTAATTTACCATCTTTATCTGTCACCGGGAGTCGGGGTACCTTACAATTTACTACATCCCCAAACTCATCATCAGGGAACACAGTTAGAATACGCCGTGTCATGAATTCTTCAATCTTCGTATCCAAATTCATACCTTTATTAATAGCGCGGTAAATATGGCTCTTAGTGAATAGTCCTATTAATTTACCACTTTCATCTAATACTGGCGCTCCATCTATTTTATTGCCCATAAAAATGCTTACTACCTCGCCAATAGTTTGAAAAGGGCACAAGGTTAAGGGATTAGTGGTCATAATCTCACGGATCTTCATTATATAAACACCTTTCCTTACTAGAATTAATACAGCAAACCCAAAATTGAATAGTTTCAGCATTTTAGCAATCAATATTTCATAATGAGATGTTGCAATTTTCATGCCACATCATTTGGTTTCATTTGCATACTATCCGCCTTCAATAAGGTCAAAACATTACTTTTTAAAACGAAAAAAATCCGCAACCTAATTGGTGCGGATTTTTCCATCATCTTCACATAAAGCCAACTTATACACACGGCTGACAATATATTTTTACCGGCAGGTATCCCGACTTGGAGTCATAATCGTCTTACCCCATTGCGCCTTACGGAGTAGTTTTAGCAACGATTAACCCTTCAGTGGCGGGTTCAAAGTATCAGGCCCTTATTAACAAGACTATTCAATACCCGTATATCTGTAGGAAATGCCAGGACTAGGCAATGTTTTTTGATTTCTGCAGTTGAAAAGAAATCTAATGCTTCGATATCATCTCCTGGAGCCATATTTCCATGATATTCTTCTACTAAAAACCATATTCCCACCGTGTGCTGGGCCGGATTGTGGAAATTTGAAAAAACGTCAAATACTTCGCTTAATGTGATGTCAAGATTTGTTTCTTCTTTTATTTCCCGGATCAAAGCATCTCTGACATCCTCATAATACTCCACATACCCGCATGGAATGCACCACATATCTCGATAGCTTCCATTCCTTCTACCCAATAATATCTTCTTATCACGAATAATTATGGCAGCAACTCCAACAGCAGGATTTTGATAGAATATTCTTTGGCATTCTTCACATTGCGGTCTATTAATGGACATTGTTTTCTCTAAAGATAACTTGCCTCCACAATGCGGACAAAATTTGTAGCGCATATTGGTCTCACCGATCGGTAACTTTTTTGAATTCAGCTTTTTCACCTACTTTTTTATCAAATAAGCAATTCTGTGTATTTTTCGATTAAGTTGACTCCAAGTAAAGAACTTTTTAATAATACCAATTAAATCAGTATAAGTTTACGGAAGAAAATCACATTGCTCTTTCAAGAATCATTTGGCTTATATCCAATGTAAGATCCTGAGTTTCAGAGAGCACTGTTAACCCATGTTCCTTAAGCTGCTCAATAATAACCGGTATTTTATCAGCTTCAACACCGTATTCAGACAAATGAGTTTTTACTCCAATGCTTTCAAAGAATTCTCTGGTTTTTTGAATTGCCAGGTCTATCCTCTCCTCTTCGCTGCCACTCTCTATTTGCCATACACGTTCTGCATATTGCAGAAGTTTAGCGCGTTTTTGTTCGCATCTTACCTCAAGTAATGATGGCAGTACAATTGCTAAAGTCTGTCCATGATCGATGCCAAATAAGGCGGTAAGTTCATGTCCTATCATATGAGTCGCCCAATCTTGAGGAACCCCTGAACCAACAACCCCGCACAATGCCAGGGTTGCACACCAAACAAGATTAGCACGCGGATCATAATTTTCAGGTTCGCCAACTGTAGTTTCGCCTATTTCAATCAATGTTTGTAAAATACCCTCTGCTATGCGGTCCTGTACCCTGGCATCAACAGGAAATGTTAGGTATTGCTCAGTTACGTGCACAAATGCATCAATCACACCATTGGCAACCTGAATCTTGGGCAGGGTAAAGCTAATTGCGGGATCTAATATTGAAAATTTTGGAAAAACCAATTCACTCATAACGGGATATTTCCCATGCTCATAGCTGATTACAGCTCCGCTATTCATTTCAGAACCCGTAGCAGGTAATGTTAGAACCGAACCGAATGGAACTGTTTTTCCTACTACATCCAAAGGAATAGGTGCAAAGCCGTATTTCAATAGGTCATGCGAATTTCCCTCGTAATAAGACGCAAGTGTTATAAATTTAGTCCCATCTATAACCGAGCCCCCGCCAACCGCAAGTATAAAATCAATGTTTTCACTACGTACAATTTCTACGGCTTTTACTAATGTTTCGTAACGAGGATTCGGCTCTATACCACCGAATTCATAAACCTTCCTGTTACCAAGTACAGTTATAACCTTGTCGATAAGGCCGCTCTTTTTTGCACTTCCGCCTCCATAGGTTATCAAAACAGCAGCCTCGGCCGGAACATACTTATCAATACTTTCAAGTCTGTCCTTTCCAAATAAAATACGTGTTGGATTGTAAAAATCAAAGTTTAACATTAATAGAGCCTCCTTAATATTCTTACATTAAAACCATAATTCTTGAAGCTAACTCCAAGAATAAACAGGGGTTAACCATCACAATTATGTCAGCATCGATCATCTTATCCACGACTTCTGCCATATCATCTTATCGAGTTAATTATATATTGCTAAACTAGAATTGATATTTCTATATATTTGCAACAAATCACCACCACATCGTAGACTGAGGTTAATTTTCTCAATTCGGTTGGTGGTTTAAATCATTTTTCGGATAGCCAGATGGTAGTTTATACGCTTTCCAAATCAAAATCTCCACCAAAAAGAAAGAGGAGTGTTCAGGTCTGAATCTAATGTGCCAGTCTCCCCAATTTTGGGGGCAATTAGGTTAACAGCCTCTTTTTTTGCCTCTTTTAATGCTCGTTCAATAGGTTCTTTCCAACCATGATTAGCTAATGTAAATGCTCCCCAATGCATTAACATCATGTTCTTACCTTTTAAATCTAAGTTTGCTTGGACAGATTGTTCCGGTGTATTATGAACATCCGGCCAACGCCGGTCATATTGACCACCATCTATTAAGGTGATATCAAACGGTCCGTATTTTTCTCCTATTTCCTGAAAATGGGGGCCATATCCGCTATCTCCGCTGAAATATAAACGTGTATTTTTGCCAAGAATGACCCAGCTCCCCCATAGGGTAGTATTCGAATTAAATAATCCTCTGCCTGAGAAATGTCTGGCTGGTGTCAAGGCAATAGTTAAACCTTGGTACTCCATTTCGTCCCACCAATTAAGCTCTGTAATTTTTTCTTTTGGAACACCCCATCGAATCAAATGAGCACTTACCCCAAGAGGCACAAAGAAATGTGCCTCTTTGCTATTTAGCTTTACAATGGATTGATAATCCAAGTGATCGTAATGGTC
>JBDKUD010000234.1:0-8769 GCA_039679805.1 Syntrophomonas sp.
CAATTTTCTTTATTGCCCAATCAGAAATAATGGATATTCCCATTCCTGATTCAACTGCAGCCAGGGCGGCCTCAGTACTGCCTGCTTCAATATATACGTTTAGTTCATCTTTCTTAATAGCATGCGCAAATAGGAGATCTTCAACCGCTTTTTGGGTACCTGAACCCTTCTCACGGAAAATCCATTTTTCGGTAATCAAATCGGTAACTTCAACTTTTTGGCCACGGGCTAATTTGTGATTATCCGGCACTATAACTACCAACTCATCTTCAAGCCATTTGTAGCCTTCAATTTTTCGATTATTTATCCATCCACCTACGACACCTATATCAAGTTCTCTTTCAATTACTTTAGTAAAAATTTTCTCGGTATCACCAATATCAAGGCTAATACTAACATTAGGAAATTTATCTTTAAACTTTTTTAAAAGCGGGGGAATTATGTATTGACCGGGAATAGTGCTGGCACCAAGGCATAAACTGCCTTTACGGCTTTCAGAGACCTCCTCCATAGCCTTTTCAGCCTTATCCATGTACTTGATTATATCCCGTGCGAAGTTATACAAGGTCTCTCCGGCTTCTGTTGTTTTTAATCTTCTTCCTGATCTTTCCAAAAGCAGAACTCCGAATCTATCCTCCAAAGCTTGAATTTGTTTAGTAATAGCTGGTTGAGAAAGTCCAAATTCATCGGCTGTTCGGGAAAGATTCTGGGTTTCTACCACCCTAACATAGGTTTTAAGAAGATTTAAATTCAAATTCACACCCCCCTGGCCAAACTTTATTATTTCAAAAATCCATCTAAAATGGTATTAATGGCTTCCTGTTCTGTTAAACCCAAGGACATTAATTTAATCAACTGCTCTCCGGCTATCTTCCCTATTGCTGCCTCATGAGTTAATACGGCTTCTGAATTTTCCGCTAATAACTCCGGTATTGATTTAATAGTAGCGTGATCCATTATTATAGCATCACATTCTACGTGGCCAAAACATTCATTCTTTCCAATCAGTGCTGCATGGAACACCTGGGAAGATTTATTCTGGGCTACCGCCCTGGATAAGACCTGGGCTGTACCCTCTTTCCCTTCTATTGTCATTTCAATTATAGATTCAGCATGCTGATTGCCTTGCGTCAACAGTCTCTCAGTTATTTTTAAGTTACCTTTCTCATGTATATAAGCCCGGGTAGTACGAATAGTGTCATCTACACCCTTAATCTGGACCATTTCCATTTCGGCAGTAGCACCTTTTTCCACAGTAATTATTGTAGTGGGATTCAATATCCTTTTACCGGTTCCTTCTCCCTGCCCGTAATGTTTCTCAATATACTGCAGTCGGGCACCTTCCTTAACAATTATCTCATGAATACCATCATGCTGAGAATTGCTGTGATTATCATTATGAATTCCACAGCCGGCAATTATGGTTGCATCAGCATCTTCACCTACAATAAAAGTGTTATATACTTTATCATTGAGACCGGAGGTGGTTAACAAAACCGGCACATGGACTGTTTCATTGCGTGTGCCGGGCTTTATTTCCACTGTGATACCCGGTTTGCCTGCAATCGGACTAATAATGATATTTTCAGATGAATTCCGCACCGCAGCTTCACCGTTCAACCGGATATTAACAGCTCCTTTGGGAATCCCCCTTAAATTACTTATCTCATTAAGTAACTCGATATCTAACTTACTAAAGTTCATAAATCATTTCTCCTCGGCATTGTTCTTTCATTTTACACTTTATATCATCTCTGATAAGAGGCCATATTTGGCTAGTGGTACCACGGGTCTCAACTACTCCGTCTTCTACTACTATTATTTCATCACAAATAGGTATTACATTCTCATTATGAGTAATAATGACGGCGGTACGCTCCGGATTGCCCTTGAATTTTTCCATTATGATCCCTATCAATTTTTGGATAGTCCAAAGGTCTACACCTGCTTCCGGTTCGTCAAAAATACTTATTACCGAATCCCGTGCTAATAGCTGGGCAATTTCGATTCTTTTCATTTCTCCGCCACTAAGCCCTGGTCCTACACCGCGATCCATATAATCCTCCGGGCAAAGTCCAACATCCCGCAAATGTGTTCTTAACCGTACCGGATCTAATCCCGGAGCAGCTATATTTATTAAGTCTTTAACAGTCAAGCCCTTAAAGCGGGGAGGTTGTTGGAACGCATAAGCAATTCCTTTATTCGCCCGCTCGGTTACATCGAGTTCGGTGATATCTTCATTATCTAAATATACTTTGCCGGTACCCGGCTGGAAGATACCCATTATTATTTTGGCAATTGAAGTTTTTCCTCCCCCATTAGGTCCGGTAATAGCATAAATCTTACCTTTCTCAAACTCAATATTAATTCCTCTTAAAATTTCCTTGTTCTCTCCATTACCATCACTTACCTGCATTCGAATATTTTCCAGTTTCAACATTTCCATTAACCTCCATCTATTACCCGGTATATCACTATCTAATAATTTTATCATAACTATAAGTTATAAGTCTAATGCCTGATTATAGCCAATCAAAATTTTAAGCAACTGTCTCCCGGAAATACTAAACTCGGCCCTCTATTAATACAAATTTCCTAATTTTAATAAGATTATTATATCTCTTAAAATTCTTTAAAACAGATGAATTTCTACACTTTTTCGCCTAATCTATAGCAACAAAACTTGCTATTTAACTGATATTAATAATCATTATCATTAATAGCTAAAACTTTAGCTTTTTTTGGTACAAGACGGACAGTATCCGTATAATTTTAACTGGTGGTCAACTATTTCAAAACCCTGTTGCTCAATATGTTCCTCTAAACTAGCCAGCAAATCTTCCTCTACTTCTGTTATTTTTCCACAGGAGAGACATATTATATGATGATGCTGATGATGCTGGTCATTAGATAATTCATAACGGAATTTACCGGAATCAAACATAGTTTTATAAAGAATTTCAATAGCAGCCAAACGATCCAGGGTTCTATAGACGGTGGCAATACCGATATTAGGCAGCTTCTCCCGGGCTGCATAGAAAACTTCATCAGCACTCAAATGGTGACCTTTATTTTCCAGCATAACCTGTAGCACAGCCAAACGCTGATCAGTTAACTTATAATTGCTTTGTATTAACCTTTCCTTTATCTTTTTACCAAACATTCTGATGCCTTCTCGCAATATTGATAATCATTATCATTATGGCTTTCATTATAATTTAATATCTGACAGTTTTCAATATCAAGTCGTTACCCATTATATCTGGCAGCAACCGGCATCCTTCTACCTACCCCGAATGCCTTGCTGGTTACTTTTAGTCCGGGGGCAGCCTGTCTTCTTTTATATTCATTTCTATTCACAGCTTTTACCACCCATTGGACAATAACCGGGTCAAACCCCCTATCAATAATCTGTGCGGTTGAAAAATCGTGTTCAATATATAAGTTCAGTATCTGGTCCAGAATATCGTAAGGAGGCAGGGTATCCTGGTCTCTTTGATCAGGCTTAAGTTCTGCTGAAGGGGCCTTTTCTATAATTATTACCGGAATGATTTCCTTTTTCCTGTTTATAAACCTTGCCAGGTCATAAACCATGGTCTTGGGAACATCGGATAACACGCTTAGCCCACCACTCATATCGCCATAAAGAGTACAGTAACCGACAGCCATTTCACTCTTATTACCGGTCGTTAGCACCAGGTTATCATAGCGGTTAGAAAACGCCATTAGAATGTTACCCCTGATTCTGGCTTGAATATTTTCCTGGGTTAGACCAATATTGGTCCTGTCAAAATACTTCTCAGTAGTCTGCAAATATGATTCATATATGTCAGAAACCGGTATTACCTCGAGCGGTATCCCCAGATTGCCGGCCAGCTGCTTAGAGTCTTCAATACTGCCCGAGGAAGAATATGGTGAAGGCATGGAGATGCCTAAGACATTTTTGGGGCCCAAAGCTTCTACTGCCAAGCAACAGGTTACAGCTGAATCGATGCCACCCGATAAGCCAATAACGGCTTTAGAAAAGCCACATTTATGCAAGTAATCATGTATCCCCAAAACCAGCGCCTGATAAATGCTCTCTATTTCTTCCTGTGCTTCAAAGCTTACCTGGTTACCGGCACTTTCTACATCAACTGTGGTAACACATTCCTTAAACGCGGAACCAACCAGAACCTCCTCACCCCTGGCATCAATAAACATGCTGCGGCCGTCAAATATTAGTTCATCATTTCCTCCTACCTGATTAATATATATAAAAGGGACTTTATGTCTCCGGGCATGATTACTGATAAGTTTAAAACGTGTTTTCTCCTTACCTACACAAAATGGGGATGCAGATATATTAATAAAGATGTCGGGTCTCTTTCTGCCCAGAACTTCAATAGGATCAAGCGAGTACATTTTACCCGCCGGCCAAAAGTCCGGATCATTCCAAGCATCTTCACATATAGAAATTGCTAATTGGTATCCTTTAAATAATACAATATCTATCTCCTGGGCCGGTTCAAAATACCTGGTTTCATCAAATACATCATAGACAGGTAACAGCGATTTATCCTGTTGAAAGATAACCTTACCCTGATAAATTAACAAGGCTGAATTTCGAAGAGCTCGGCCTTGCTTATGTTCATTTGGCAGAGGGGCACCAATAAGTATTCCTATCTCCGGATACTGTGTGGATAGCATCTTAAGTTCATCAACTGCATGACTAACCTGCTCAATAAACCATGGCTTCTCCAGTAAATCGCGGGGGGGATATCCTACCAAGTACAATTCCGGCAATATAACTAAATCAGAACCGGCTTTTTGAGCTTCCGGCAAAATCTCTGCAAGTTTATTTAAATTATATTTAAGGTCTCCTACAATGGGGTTTAACTGGGCTATGGTAACCTTCATTTTAGTGCCTCCTATGGTTCATTCAAATTAGGAATGTTTAACCGAATTCTATTCCTGTGCGCCAATTAAAAGTTCCCTTACATAATTCGGCAGAGCAAAGCACCCTTTATGAAGTTCAGTATTATAATACTTGGTTTTCAATCCCAGACTGTTCCATGCCTGCTCATTTAAGTCAGTCAGTGGATCGTACTTTTTAGAAGCAAACCCAAAAAGCCAATGGCCTGATGGATATGTGGGGATATGAGCCTGGTATACTCTGCAAACCGGGAAAAACTCACGAATACGCTTATGGGCCCTTTGCATGGACTTGGCATATGACTCGTAGTAAGGGCTTTCATGTTGATTGACGAGAATACCATCTTCCTTTAGAGCTTTAAAGCAGTTGCCGTAAAATTCCCTTGTAAATAGGCCCTCCCCTGGTCCGAAAGGATCGGTGGAATCAACTATAATCAGGTCGTAGGTATTTTCCTTGGTGCGTACAAATTTCAGTCCATCCTCAAAATATAAATTTACTCTGGGATCATCCAACTTGCAGGCGGTCTGCGGCAAATATTCTCTGCAAACGTCCACAACCATTTTGTCAATCTCTACCATATCTACTTTTTCAATAGATGTGTATCGTGTTAACTCTCTAACTGTTCCGCCGTCCCCCGCTCCAATAACGAGGACATTCTTAATCTTTGGATTCGTTGCCATAGGCACATGCACAATCATATCGTGATAAATAAATTCGTCCTTTTCAGTGACCATCATTAAACCATCAAGGGTAAAAAAGGTACCGAATTCGTCCGATTTAAAGACGTCAATTCTTTGGAATTCGCTCTGCCCGGTATAAAGGGGCTTATCTACTTTTATTGAAAAACGAACTTTATCAGTGTGCTGTTCTGTATACCATAATTCCATGCTGTCATTCCTCCACTACTTTGATGTTTTCAATGGCCATATCCTCTGTACCAGTTAGGAAACAGCCCTTGGCCTTGGCATAGATGATATAATCAATAATTTCCTCAGTTACCCGTTCACCCGGCGCCAGGATTGGTATACCTGGTGGGTAAGCCATAACAAATTCTCCGCTTATACATCGTGTGCTGTCTTGGATGGAAACTGAATGTTTTTCGGAATAGAATGCCTTCTGTGGAGCCATTACTACTTCCGGAGTTATATACTCATGATCAAACATTCCCGTTTTATCCCTTATATATAATCTTTTTATTTCAGACAGGGCTGAAACAAGACGTTCTAATGCCAATGAGCGATCTCCCACGGAAATAATCGCTAAAATATTACCGATATCACCGAATTCAATTTGAATTCCATAATCATCACGGAGAATATCGTAGACCTCAATTCCTGCCAGTCCTGTGTTTCTAGTATAGATAGAAAGCTTAGTGTGGTCAAAGGCAAACACGGAATCTCCATTTACAAGCTCGGTTGAAAAGGCGTAATACCCGCCGATTTTATTAATTTCTTCCCGCGCATAATTGGCAAGAGAAGTTACTTTTTCAAAAATTTGCTTTCCGTCTAAAGCCAGATTACGTCTGGAAATATCCAGAGAAGACAAAAGTAAATAAGATCCGCTGGTCGTCTGGGTCAGGTTTATCATTTGCCTTACATGACCTATACCAAGACTATCATTTATCAATAAAAATGAACTTTGAGTCAGCGAACCGCCTGTTTTATGCATACTGACAGCAGACATATCAGCTCCTGCATTCATAGCGTTCATTGGCATATCTGCTCCAAAGTAAAAATGAGTTCCATGCGCCTCATCTGCCAGAACATACATATTATGACGATGCGCAAGCTCGGTTATGGTTTTTAGATCGGAACAAATACCATAATAAGTAGGATTATTAATAAGAATAGCTTTTGCATCTGGGTTCTCATTTATAGCCCGTTTTAAGTCTTCAATGGACATACCTAACGGTATCCCCAACTCCTTGTTTACACCGGGATTGACGTAAACCGGAATAGCTCCACTGATTATAAGGGCATTGATGGCGCTTTTATGTACATTACGCGGCATGATAATTTTATCGCCCTGTTTGCACACACTCATAATCATTGTCTGAACAGCTGATGTAGTGCCATTGACCATAAAAAAAGCGTGGTGTGCACCAAAAGCATCTGCGGCCAACTCTTCTGCCTTTTTAATTACGGAGACGGGATGGACAAGATTATCCAGCGGCTTCATAGAATTAACATCCACCGAAAGACATTTCTCACCTAAGAATTTGGTGAGTTCGGGGTTTCCCCTGCCTTGCTTATGTCCAGGCACATCGAAAGGTACTACCCGTTTGGATTTATATTCTTGCAGAGCTTCATAAATGGGTGCTTTGCTTTGCTCAAGTGAATGCATTATAACCACCACCTTAATAGCCGGAAGTCAGTAGACTCAACCCTAAAATCTTCAGATAACCTTAATATTATACAAACATTTATTTAATTCAAAGTTACTATATTAGACAATATAAATAATGTCAATATAAGAGGATTAAACCACCCGGTTATTTTTATAAGCTTGCTAATACTCAATATTGTTAAGACTCCTGATTATAATAAATATTCCCGTATCAAATATTTAATATTTATTAAAGGGCTGTCGCAATAACAGCTCTTAGGAAAGAACACAAGACGGTGACGGCAGATGGAAGGTTAAATCCCTTGTTTAGTAGTGCCCCAAACAGGGCTAAAATGGTGAAATACTTCTGTTATAGATGTAATTATTTTTCTGTCCCCAACAAAAAGGAGCGTGCCGCCCTACGTTTTATTATAAACGTTTTGCGACACGCCCTAACTGCATAATTAAACTGAAATAAATACTGTCCCTTACTCTTAACTTACCGCAATTAATTAGTACTATAGCTTAAATCGCCATAGCTATAAGCATCCTCACCATGTTGGGTAATATCCAGACCCATCTCTTCTTCTTCCTCGGAAACTCGTAACGGAGTAACCAGGCTCAAGCCTTTAAGTATCAGGAACGTTAATCCAGCTGCAAATACAATGGTTGCCAGCACGGCTATAATCTGAACAACTAATAGGTGAGGGTTGCCAAATAGCAATCCGTCTGCTCCGGCAGGATTAATTGATTTTGATGCGAGTACACCCGTTGCCAGAGCACCAAATATTCCACCTACTCCATGAATACCAAATGCATCCAGTGAATCATCATAACCAACTTTTTGCTTTATAACGCTTACTGCAAAGTAACAAAGCGGGCCTACTAACAAACCAATAAATATTGAACTAATCGGACTTACAAAACCGGCCGCGGGAGTTATTGCTACCAAACCGGCGATAACGCCACTTACTGCGCCCAGGGCTGTCGGTTTACCGTGATGCACCCATTCTGCTACCATCCAGGAGATGGCAGCCGCAGCAGCACTGGTATTAGTAACAACAAAAGCACTCATTGCCAAGCTTCCCGATGTTAAGGCACTGCCGGCATTAAATCCGTACCAGCCAAACCATAATAAGGCTGCTCCTAACATTGTAGTAGGAAGGTTATGCGGCAATTGGAAATCCTTATCATTGGTTATGCGTTTTCCAAGGAACATAGCTGCTACCAAACCTGAAATACCGGAACTAATATGAACAACCGTACCACCGGCAAAATCCAAAGCTCCTAATTCTCTGAGCCATCCGCCAACACCCCATACCCAGTGAGCGAGGGGATCGTAAACCAAGGTAGTCCATAGTAAAACAAAGGCAATAAATACTGTAAATTTCATGCGTTCAGCGAAAGCCCCAATTATTAGAGCAACCGTAATCATAGCAAACATTAGCTGGAACATGGCAAATAGTTCGTGAGGAATAGTAGCTGCCAGATCAGCATTGGGTAAGAATCCTATGTTATTAAATCCCAAC
>JBDKUD010000157.1:0-4614 GCA_039679805.1 Syntrophomonas sp.
ACGCTCACCATAAGTGAGACCAAGGTGGTGCTGGAGGATGGCTTGACCATTGGCGGCCGCCCGCTCCGGGACTTTTATGAGACTGTAGGACACGCAGCTGCATACGACTTCATGTTCTCCCTGATCAAGGAGCGGCACATAACCGTTGAGGACATTAAGACCATGCACCGACTTTTTTACAAGAACATAGACGAGGCTAACGCCGGCGAGTGGCGGAAGGAGAGCGTCATTGTCTCTGGTTCCGAATATGTGTTTCCCGAGCCGGAGGAGATCAATGAGCAGATGCGCAGCTTAGAGGAATGGATCAAGAGTGAGCGGGGAAACTATCACCCCGTTACCTTCGCGGCTATTCTGCACCTTAAATTTGTATCGATTCATCCGTTTATTGACGGAAACGGGAGAACGAGCCGCCTGATCATGAACCTGGCCTTGATACAGGATGGATACCAGCTGGCAATCATCCCCCCGGTATGCAGAACAGAATATAACGACTGCATCAGGCAGTTCCAAAACAAAGGCGATCATAGCCTGTTCTGTGAGTTTATCGCCGAAAGGGTATACGAGACACAAAAAGAGATCATGCGGCTGCTGCATATACCAATTCCGAAGCTGGGATAGTTGCGTTTCCCGCTTGATGGGCTGCTATGAATAAAGAAGGCAAAAATACCTGTCGCCATTGTCTGAACTGGGTTTCCCTAATAGAATTGACGCGATAGCCGACGGATATGATAGCGTCAAGATTATAAAAATTGGTATTATAGCTTTTCCCCTCAGAAGCAGTTATTCGAATTTTTCGAATAACTGCTTCTTCACTTAATTTCTCACTTTTAAATATTTCTTTCAGATCAGTCCATTTTTCTAAAGGATTCCATTTATGTAGCCGATATCTATTTTAGGCAAGAAAATGAACACAAATGTATCAAGGAGTGTTTAAGCATGGGTATTAATTATATATCAGGTGAACCACGGCCGTGGTTATTACCAGCATGGATATATTGATAGCTTAAGTCCGCCCGTTATCTGAAGATTTTAAAAAAGCGTAGTCTTGCCCACAAAAGACTCATCGTCAAGTCTTTGCCTTTCCACCAGTTCGGCGAAGTAGCCGCCCTTTTGAATCAGTTCGTCATAGTTGCCGTCCTCCTTTATTTTGCCGTTTTCCAGCACTATGATGCGGTCGCAGCGGCGAATGGCGGACAACCGGTGGGCAATGCCGATTCGGGTGCTTTGCAGAGAGCTTCCCGTCTTGGGTTACCGCCCCAATATACTGCCGCAGTGATCGCAAATCAATACGGGCTATATCCCGTGTCATAATAGACACCCCCTCATAAAAAAACGCTCGGCTGGCCTATTGTCGGGGGTCTCCGAGCGGTTTACTTATCTCAACTGTCAAAGTCCTATATACCTTTCGATCCAAACTGACAATGTAAGCGCTTATTTATTAATCATTATAACTTTTCTACAACTTTTCTATTATTATTTACCTGGATTGTCAAATTGCAGGGTTTTATCAGCTAATGTCGAACTATTATGATAAATATCCTATTTTACATTGATAGGAGTCGTGGGTTATGACCAAGAAAAGGTTGAATTTAGCCTTACAAGGTGGAGGATCTCATGGAGCTTTCACTTGGGGAGTGCTGGACAGACTGCTGGAGGAAAAAGAACTTGAAATCACAGGGGTTTCTGGAACCAGTGCAGGCGCAGTTAACGGAGCGGCCTTGGTCTATGGACTTTTAACCGGTGGCGCGGAGAAGGCCAAGGAAGTACTGGAATCAGTTTGGTGGGAAAATAGCCAGATGGCTCAATTTTCGCCCTTTCAACAAACTTGGATTGATCGGATGCATACCCCAGGTAATCTTGATCACAATATGTTTTTTGCTATTGGCAACTTGTTAACCCCATTACTTTCGCCTTATCAATGCAACCCATTAAATATCAATCCCATGAAGATCATACTTAACAAGGTAGTTAATTTTTCTGTGATTCAAAAAAACGATAGGGTTAAACTTTTCTTGTCTGCTTCCAACATTCGCACATCCAAGGTTAAAGTCTTCGCTAACCATGAAATAACAGTTGATACCGTACTGGCTTCATCCTGTTTGCCCACAGTATTTCAAGCAGTTAAGATAGATGACGAATATTATTGGGATGGCGGTTACCTTGGTAATCCTGCTATGTTCCCTTTGTTCGAAAATACCAATTGCAAGGATTTGCTGGTGATTCAAATCGATTCTACCGATTATCGCAAACTACCTACCACTCCAACCGATATTATGGATCGGGTTACTTCTATGAGTTTCAATTCCAGCTTAATGCGTGAGATGCGAGCTATTCATTTTGTAAACAAGATTGTCGATAAAGGTTTTGATGATGGAGGAAACCTTCAAAAGATTAACATACACTTGATTCGGCCTGAAGAAACTATGTCGGATCTCAATATGTCCAGCAAAGTTAACGCTGCCTGGTATTTCCTGACATACTTGCGCGATTGTGGCCGGATGAAGGCTGAAGCGTGGCTAAAAGATAATTATGCTCTGGTCGGCAAGACAAGCAGCTGCGATATAGAACATTGCTTCTTCTAATTTCTTGAAAAAACCCTGATTTTTCTGTCGGAGGCTTAGTATGGATCAATCAAGTCTAAAAAGATCAACCCTGGTGTATGAAAACATCATTCATTATATGAATGATGGGGTGCTAATTATTGATTTTGACGGTGTTATAACGCTAGTTAACCCGGCAGCGGAAAAAATTCTCGACATTTCCGCTGTAGATATGCGGAACCGAAAATATTCAGAGGTTTTTTTTGAATTCGAGAAGAACGATACTTTCAATCAATGTATTTTAGACGCAGTCTACGAAAAAGAGATCACCCATAACAGTATTGTTGATTATTATACCGGTAGTCAGAACAAGTCTCTTTTTCTTACCACCTCATTTTTGCAAAACGGGCAGGATGCCGGAGGTGAATCAATTGGAGTAATTGCGGTCTTCAGCGATGTTACCGAAATTACAGAACTCAGGGATGCGGTTAAAGCTATGAATGAAATTCGTAAACTTAATCAACAACTAGAGTCTCGAAACCAATTTATCAGCCAAACATTTGGCCGCTACCTCTCCGATGAAGTAGTTAATGACTTGATTGAAAAGCCGGGAGGTCTGAGCATGGGTGGCGAGGCCCGTGAAGTCTCCATAATAATGACTGATTTGAGGGGTTTTACATCTATGTCGGAAAATCTGGCCCCTGAAATTGTAGTAAATATACTAAATCATTACCTGGGTGAAATGGTAGATATAATAATGAAGTACCGGGGAACAATACTAGAGTTTATTGGCGATGCCATCATGCTGGTCTTTGGCACCCCAGTAGCTATGGATGATCATGCTAATCGTGCGGTTGCATGTGCCGTGGAGATGCAATTAGCTATGGATGAAGTTAACTATTGGAACCAGCAGCATAATTATCCAGCCATAGAAATGGGCATCGGTATTAACTCCGGTTTGGTTGTGGCTGGAAATATTGGTTCGGAAAAGCGGGCAAAATATGGCCTTATTGGCAGACATGTTAACCTGGCAGCCAGAGTGGAATCGTATACTTTAGGCGGCAAGGTCTTTATATCCCACAACACTTTGGAATTGGCCTCTTCCCCTATTAGCATCAAAGGTAAAATGGAGGTTAACCCTAAAGGAATAAGACAAATAGTCAAGATCTATGATGTAGATGGTATTGGTGCACCCTATAACCTGTATCTGCGTGCTGATGAGTTGGAGATGGTGTTGTTGGCCCGTCCCATACCGGTAAGAATATCACTCATTCATGATAAACAATGCGGGCAGGACTCTTTAAACGGACTTATTGAACGACTTTCAATAAAGCAGGCAGAGGTTCACTGCGAAGTGGAATTGGAACCACAGACCGATGTAAAAATAGAGATTGGTGAGGTTAATAAACCGGCTAAAGTTGGCGATATTTATGCGAAGGTAATGGCTTCACCAAATGGGAACAGTGTCATGTATTTGCGGATTACATCACTTAGTTCGGAATCAATGGCTTATCTGCTGGGCATATTAGACAGCCAGCCCTCGTCTTAATAGGTAAGAGTCAAAAATCTGGTCGTTTTTATATATACTCTTTTTCAGAAAGCCCTCCAGTTGAAATCCTGCTTTTTCAAGGGCTTTCCGAGACCCCGCATTGTATGCAAATACTTCAGCATAGACTCTTACAATATCATACTCTGCAAAGATAAAATTGCAATGTTGCTTTATAGCAGAACTAATAATACCGTTATTCCAAAATGTTTCCCCCCAGCCAGTATCCCAATTCTGCGCACTTGCCTAATGGAATGAGGTTCTTTAGGGACAAGACGAAGAGTCAGGAGGACGAGATGCTAAAAGAGCGTGGTCTTGCCCACAAACGATTCGTCATCAAGTCTCTGCCTTTCCACCAGTTCGGCGAAGTAGCCGCCCTTTTGAATCAGTTCGTCATAGGCGCCGTCCTCCTTGATTCTGCCGTTTTCCAGTACGATGATGCGGTCGCAGCGGCGAATGGTGGACAGCCGGTGGGCAATGACGATCCGGGTGCTTTGCAGGGAATTCAGGGCCTCGGACACCTGTTTC
>JBDKUD010000240.1:0-5535 GCA_039679805.1 Syntrophomonas sp.
ATTCATTAAAACCCGATAAGGTTACCCCGAGAAACCAAATACCACACCTGGCGATAATATGAATTAGTTATTTCTTTAAAAAAATAAAGTCAGTTTAAGCCGATATTCGTGGCATTGTACCCTTATATTGTTTTTTATGTAACATTGTTCCTTTTTGGTCATATTGTAAATTAAAGAAAGGAAATTAAATGCGTGGCTTCTATAACCCTGGTACCATTGGGACCTGCTAAAAACGCGACTTACCTTGTAGCTAACACTTCTCCATGTGATCATGTTTGAGTTCTTCTCCAGGTTCGCAACAGTCCTGCGAATGATATATTCTTTGAAGTCATTGATCGAAATAAACTCGAACCGGCACGTTTTCCGGGGGAGGCAGTGTCAGTAAGCACTACCGATGCCGCCGAATATGCAAAAATGCTTATAAGGACGCGGGGGGAGACGGTAACGGTTTATCCCCGAACCAGAGCACTTTAAAAGTCTTTGGTTTAGCCTCACCTCGGATAAAATAAAAAATCAACCGTTATTAAACGACGGCTGATTTATTGTCAAAAATTAAACCCGGAATATAAGGTTAAGATAGTTACCCGGTAGTTCAATTGGGTCATAATCACTTTTACCTGAAAGGTTGTGCCCTATGAGTAGTTTAATAGTTGAGTCAGAACATAACGTATTTATCTCTTCAATGTGGGGAGAGCGCAGATCCGCAACTCACCAGGCTCCTTCTTCGAATGATTCTGAGCGAAATACACAGCACCAAATATCTATCCCCATTTTAATGTATCATGAAGTTGGAGAGGGGCCTAACAACTTATTCGTTCCCAATCTGGACTTTTATGCTCAGATGAAATACTTGCAAGAAAACGGCTACCAGACTATAACTCTGGCCCAGGCAAGTATTATGCTAGCCGCCAGGCAAGACACCTCTAAAAAAGTGGTATTAACCTTTGATGACGGCTGTGCTTCCTTTTACCATGATGCACTGCCCGTTTTAGATGAGATGCACCAAACAGCCACCTTTTTTATAATAAGTGATCTGGTAGATGCACCCGGTTATGTAACCTGGGAACAAGTTGAAAAACTCTCTAATTTGGGGATCGAAATCGGAGGGCATACTAAGACTCATCCCTTGCTAGCCCAAATCGATCCCCTCTTTTTAGATAGCGAGATTGCGGGTAATAAAAAAGATATAGAAGCAAAGACAGCCCTGAAAATAACTTCCTTTTGTTATCCATCGGGCAGTTACAGTCCTCAAGTAGTAGCCAAAGTTAAGGAAGCAGGTTATACAGCGGCGGTTACCATGGAACCAGGCATGGCATCATCTGAAAATGACCCCTTCCTCCTCCCGCGCTGGGGGGTGTTAAATAAAGAGCCCCTGAGAATATTTATAAATCATATACAGTAAAACACATTTTCATTATGTTTTACTTACAATAATTTGTCGCACCATAGTAGCATATCAATAGGATTTAGAAGCCTTGCATAATACTATATTGTTAAGAAACAACGCAGACAAGCCTTATCTTCCTTCATACCCTCGGCAGCCCCGATCACTTCACGATAGCCATCCTCGTTTACAGCCATGGCTACTCATGCGACGAAGCTGCTGATATTGACTTTTTCTTGGGTAAAACAAGCTCTTAAAGCCCATCCATTGATACTGTTCAACTTTAAAAATTCATACTCATGTTCATCCCGGTCATTAATTACGAGCTTACTACCCAGTCTCAATATCCGACCTATTTACTCATATAATTCTATTTGGGCAACCGATAATATGGTGTTTTTATTAATTCCTCAAACCCAAGTTTATTGGCAAGCTTCCTAGAGCCTATATTTCCAGAGTTACATGACCAAACTGGTTCATATTCATTTACGAGACAATAGTCCATTAATTTGGCACATACTATAGAAGCAAAACCTGAACCCCTACTGTCTTTAGAGGTTTCAATTCCTATCTCAAGCCTATTATCAATAGTAAAAGATGAGAAGGCGGTAGAAATGGGAACACCATGCTTTAATAAGGTGAAGCCTACCCCATTTTTCTTGAAATCACTAAAATCATTCCAAAAGAGTTTAGGCACTACGCTCCCATCCAATTGATAAAAAAGAGCTTCTGATGTGATGACGGTTTTGTAATCATGATGTTGCCGATTTCTAATAAAAAATAAGTATTTTTCTTTATTGAAAACAAAGTTAATCCTTTGATATTCCAATACTTTTCTATCTGCTTCCCATACGGATGATCCTTCATATGGTTCATCCGGGCTCTTTTTCATTAGATTAGCTCCCAAAATATCTTCCACTTTTGAATATAGCGACACAGGGTATACCTGCAGCCATTCTATTTTGTCCCTGGTTTTCTCCAGATTGAGCATGTAAGCTGTCAAACGCCCATAGAAATCTTCGTTATTTGTTTCTCCGCAAAGAAGAGCCATTCCATAGGGATGGTGTATATAGAATGAAGTAGGAGAAGCCTTTTGATCAACAAATACCTTTCCTTTTACCTTTGTTTCCAAAACGGACAAAGCAAACATTGTATTAATATCGGCAGAACGAACGATAGGTATTATTTTTTTATAATCTCCGCTGTCAAACACTATCATGCTATCTTCCTTTTACTCACTAGAAATTTCGTTTTTCTGCTGCAACCACTCGGCAATATCTTTGTATTTTAATATATAATGCATTTATAGCTAGTTCAAATGTTCGATATCGACTCTGTACTATTACAGGATTATAAATCAACTGTTTTAGGAGATTGAATTCATGTATAAAACCGAAACGGTAAAAGAATATATTTTGAACGAGATAAAACAAGGGAAAATTAAAAAGGGGCAAAGAATTCCGGGCTGTAGAGAAGTTGCTCAGCAACTTTCTGTCAACAAAATAACTGTCAATAATGCATTCAAATCATTAGAGGATATGCATATTCTTTATTGCGTACCAAGGGGTGGTTACTATTTTATTGGAGCTGATGTAAAAGACGTAGATACAGCAAAGAACTTCGATTTTCAAAGTGTAAAGCCAGACCCAACACTAATTCCCTATAGAGCTTTTACTCATGCAATGAATCGGGCCATAGAAGTCCATAAGAAAACACTTTTTCATTATGATACGCCATCAGGTTTTAAAGAATTAAGAGAAACCTTAAAAGAGAGGTTTGAACAAAACGGTGTATATACTTTAACCTCAAATATCCTAATTACTCACGGAGCACAACAAGGGCTATACTTAGCTTTAAAAGTCTTATTTCCCAACCAATCCAAAGGTAAGCTTTTAGTGGAAATACCAACTTATAATTCGCTCTTGGATATGGCTAAAAGCCTTAATATTGCTTGCATAGGGATAAAAAGAAACGCTCAGGGAATAGATCTGGCTGAATTAAAGACAATTTTTGATAAGGAACAAATTAAAGCATTCTATATAATTCCCCGGCACCATAACCCTACCGGATATTCTCTCCTTGAAACGGACAAGAAGAAGATAGTAGAACTCTGTCACAATTATCAGGTTCTATTGATTGAAGATGACTACCTGGCCGATTTAGGATCAGATAAGCGAACCCTACCGTTACATTATTACGATACAAATCATTTAACTTTTTATATTAAAAGTTTTTCCAAGACATTTATGCCGGGGATTCGTTTAGGAGCTATGATTGTACCAAACATTTTTTATAATAGCGTTATTGAGGAAAAATATTTACTGGATATTAGTACCTCTAGCATTCCGCAAGCTGCACTTAATTTTTTCATAAAATCAGGAATGTATGACCAACATATTGGAAAGGTTAACGCATGTTATAAACGCAAATTATTTAAAGCCAAATCGATTCTTACCCAGATGAGCCCAGCCAGGCTGTCTTTTCACGTTCCCAAACAAGGCCTTTTTGTTTGGTTAACGCTGCCGGCTGAAGTTTCAGTCAATCGGGTTATAGAAAAACTAGCCCAAAATAATATTCGGATAGGCTCTTCTTCACCGTTTTTTGTTACTAATAACGCAGAGCAAAACCTCAGGTTATGCATTTCCGGCATTCCCGAAGCAGATATTTCAGTACTAAGCACTGTAATTCAAGTTGTCAAAGATCAAATGCAAAAATAAAGCACAATAAAAATGCCCCTCGATGCAAAGTCGAGTAGCCTATTTTGAAAACAATCACTTCTGAAATACCGATATACGGCGCTTGTTTATAATATTTCAAAGCCATATTTCACCAAGTATTTCACATCTATTTTGGAGTATTTATATGTATTCCCTTCTATTTGTATCTATTTCGGCTACTCCGGGCTATTTCAACTGTAAAAAATATGAAAATGGGGGTTTCAGCCTGATCGCTGAAACCCCCACGGTTTCTTCAGTGGCGGAGAGAACGGGATTCGAACCCGCGACGGAGTTATTAGCCCCATACTCGATTTCCACTTGTGTGTAGCACCTCGCAGCTATTTTCAGGTAATGACTTCTATTGTCATCTGTTTTGGATTTCTTACTCTCTATCATCGCGGTGTTTTGCAGCAAGTCGCATCTATTTGCGGGTAGTTTCATCTATTTCGGCTACTCCAGGGCTACTACATTAAAACTGCTATCCCTTGGCTGATGTTTTGAGCACAGCTTGGCAGCATCAGAATCATTGGTCAACACTTCCAGTTCGGGATACACCCTCCTAAACTGGCTTAAAGACTAACATTTTGGTGGTCCAGTCACTGGGGGCAGGTCACCTTAACCTTCCTCCTTAAAAGCATCCTGTAAGATATCTTTAAATATCGCTAAGAGCTCTGCCAACGAAGATTTAATTGTATCAAAATCTCTAACTACGCTTTTCCCACGATGAACAACGTTAGAACGGACTTGATAGTAATATTTTATTGATTTATTTGGGTCTTCAGGATCAAGTTTATATCGTTGCAGATCTACAGCACTGTATACTCCAGGATTTCACCCACCGTTTTGCCTAATTCTTAATATGACAAAAACCCTAAACCAACAAAAAACAAAAAGGTTGAATTCACAATGAATATTCGACAAGGCTATCTTTTTCCCTTTGAAGAAGCACTAAAAGATGCAACCAAAAACCCGGCTCAAGAAAATTATCAACACCCTCAATTCCTTAAAATAAATAGACCCCATTCCTATACTTTTTAACGAAAGGTTGAGTTGACCGTGAAAGGTGGGTATGTATTTTAACGATAAAAAACGGAAAGCACCATCTTAAACGATGCTTTATCGGATCTCAAAATTGACTGAAGTCCCTATATTACTGGGATTCTTTATTGATCAATTATTGAGTATAAATCTGGTGGAGGCGGGGCATGGCTGGCCAAATCCACAATCAGGAAACGGCAACTCTTTAGATTATATAGGCAGACATCTTGACGGCATCCGTTTTTTCACTTTATCACTACTCAGGATTTCGATGTGGTTTGGCAGCTGCGGGACTGAAGCCAAAAGTGCTTAATCGAATAGATTCACCTTCTTGCCATTTCTGATAGATGTATAAAACAATCGCACGTCCAATCGCTAACAGCCACTCCTGAAACT
>JBDKUD010000331.1:0-24049 GCA_039679805.1 Syntrophomonas sp.
CTTTTTCCAATTCATCTTTTAATTCGCCTATTTGTTGATTTACCCGGTCTGTTTCCAGATTTAACTCTTTTTCTATTTGGCGAAATTCTTTGATCTTTTCCGCATATTCCTTTGAACTCAGAGAATATTTTTCTAAGTTTGCTTGCGTGTTTTGTTGCTCGGTATAAAGATCGTCCATCGACTGCTTAGTCATATCTATCTGAGTTTTGGCTTTTTGAAGACCCTCTCCGATCTCCTGTATTTGCTTTGATAATTCTTCGCCCGTTTTCTTAATACTGTGATATAAACCGACCACCGTCGGACCATACTGCTCAATAATTTCTGCATAACCTTTTTCCTTGACGTTAAGATTCTCATTTTCATTGGTTAGGGATGAGACAGCAGCACGCAATTGTTCAGCAGATTCCTTAGACAATTCATTTTCCAAGATAACTTTATCCCGGTCTAACTTCTGGAGATCGTCGTGACATTGCTTAATCTGGGTTTCTTCCTGCGTGATTTCCTTTTGTAACCTTTCAGTATCTTTTGCCAAAGCCTTTTCATGAAAATCAAGGGCCTTGCCAATTGAGGTTAGTTCCTCTTCAAGTCTTAATCTATCATTCTCTTTATTGGAAAGTGCTTCTCTTTTACCTTCAATGTCCAGTACAATCCCTTCAATCCATTCCTGCAGAGTAGCTGCATCCAGGTTTTCTTCAAGGACGGATTGGGCGCGGGCAATTTTCTGTTCCAGTTCCTCTTTCTCGGACTCTAAAGTTTCGATTTTTCCTTGAAATTCTTGCTTGGTCTTTTCCTTATTGGTTGACTCCAATTCGTTCTGTTCGATCGTTAATTTAATTGTTATTAAGTCCGATTGTAATTTTTCGATCAGCCTTTGCAATTCTTCAACGCCAAGTTCCTTTTGCTTAAGGATATCAAGGAATTCTTTAATTTGTTGGTACTTACTCTTCCCCTCGTCAATTTCATGTTCAAGATTCGATACAGATTGGCTTACGCTCACCATTTGTTCATTGACTTTCTGTATTTGGGACATACACTGGTCAGACTCGTTCTGAATGGCCGTCTTCTGCTTCAGAATAGCAATCCTTTCTTCTTCAGCTTGAGATTTCCGGGCCTGCTGTTCATGTAAGGCCTGTTCATTTATTGAGACCTTACTTTGGAGGTCTGTGGCAGTTTTGGCATTGTAGTCAAGGAGTGCATTTAAAGTAGCGACAAAATCAGCGGAGCTTACCATGAGTTCTTCATCACGCCGTTCTTTTTCATTTTTGTCAATTTCTTTTTTCTTTAGCTCAATTTCTAATTGTAAACAGTTATTAGAAACGATTCCAACATCCTTCTCTTTATCGGCTTGTTGCTGAATCATTCGATCAATGTTTGTAATGCTTTCTTCAATACCCATCATTCGGGCGAACTGGCTGAATCGTTCAATATCTTTAATCTGGGTAAATTTACTGGTCTCCCCTTGTTTCCAATACAAAAGATATTTGTCGGGAGATATGCCTAATGCCTCGATTTGTTTTCGATACTCCTCCAATTTACCGTACTTGTCATTTTTATTGCTGTACACATACTCGCGGGCGGTTTTTAAGCCTTCAATGGAATCTGCTTCTTTGATCGTAAAATACTTGGAGCGTATTCTGGGCTTTTCATGTTCTGTGATTCCCTCAAAACGGGCATTGATCTCCACAAACATCTTATTATCTTCCAGCGAACCATCATTATAAAAAATCAGACGTCCTTTGAAGAGCCAAGGGTTTTCGTCAGAGTACGCTTGACTTGAAGAGATTAGATCAACCGGATCTGCTTCATTCACATCAGCATTGAGAATGCAGACGAACACAGCCGCAATCGTGGATTTTCCCGTACCATTCAACCCCCCGATCAGAACATTGTCTTTATAGTGGTTGGCGATTCCCTCAATGTTTTCAAAACCTTGGGGATCGGAAAAATACACCGATTGTTTCTTGAATTCCCGGGCGTTTTCAAAGGTCAATTCAATCGGATAGAGCATCTATTCATACCCCCCTTTCTAAAACAGGGCTTGCGGTTTAGGATTGGGAACTTCTTTTTTGAAAAACTCCAAAACAACATCTATCGAATAGTTTTGCGACATAGTCACGTCAGTAAGCCGTTTGAGTAAAAGCGGCGTCATAAATGCTTCGCCGATACGGGTTATCTGATAGCTTTGAGCTTGCTTATTTTCTTTAATAAGGCAATAGTCTATTAAAGGTTGCAGTATGCTGGCAATCTTTTGGTCCGGTCTATCTGTTACGGAAGAGTCAATAATTTCAAGTAGCTCACGTACACTGGTGGAGGGGTGACCAAGGGTGATTTGGTTGTAATACATCAGCAGAAAGAGCAGCATGGGCGCAGTTTTTAAGCGATCTGTCAAAATTATGGGATGAACCGTCTGGATATAAACGTAACGATTAATAATGTCATCATAAATAATTTTAGCCGGTATGGTTTCTTGTTCCAGGCGCATGTTACTGATTGATATAAAATCATTAATTTCCTGATCGCTTCTGGCGTTAAGGGCTTTCTTCAACCCGTCTTTGGTCAGTCCGATCCAATCACGTCTTAAAATAATGCTCGAACTTGCAGCCAGAAGTTGAATAGCATTTTTATATTTAGGCATTAACGACACGGTATTACCGATTGTTGGTTCCATTTTCTTCACTCCTGACTAATCCTCTTAATTCTCCTAATGTGTTGCCCTCTTCCAGTTCATCTAATTGGGGGAAACGTACAAGTTCATTTCCATTCAACAAATTGCTGGCACTTGGTATGTTTAAAAACTCCCAGTCGTCCATTTGTTTTGTTTTTGAAGTCCCCTTTTTTAACAGGTTGAAATAACTTGGCATAAGGGTTGATAAATAAGAGACCAGGTCCATAAATGTTGCCGCTTTAAGACGGTCCGGCTGTTCAAAAAGGTAAATCCAGTCTTTAATCGTTTCCTCTCGTCCGGCATTTTGAACTCCCATCTCCAGCACTTCTTCGAACTCTTGCAGGTAACTGCTGTCTTCCGCTGTATTTTGATGGTATTCCCCTTCTATTTGGGCAATCTCTTTCATATCGGCATATTCAGGAGCAGTTTCTTCAATTTCCGTATGCAGAATATCTAATCTCTTATTGGGTATAAAATCAAATCCGAAATTACCCAATTCACCATCTTCGATTGCATTCCATACATCATGAGGTGATAACCCGCCAAATATTTTCGATGGCAAATAAGCTACAGATTTATCTTCGGTTTCCATTTGGATCATGATTTCATAAGCCGATTGGATATCGCTTTCTTCGTAATATTCATGTTGAACGGCTGATTTGATCTTCTCCCGTAAAGCAGTGATGAATTTTTCTCGTGATATGCTTGCCGTCCAGACTTGCAAGGCGGCAATACTTATCGCTTTGGCGACTTCTCCCAACCCTTCTTGCCCCACCAGAATGGCTTTCTGTATAATTACCTCTATATAATGATTTCTCAGGCGAAAATCATCAAGCCTTTCCGTTATGGTCTCTTCTTTGGTATAATCTTCAATTTTATGTACAGATTCAAGGATCAATTCTTTAAGCTTGCTGATTTCCTCCAGGGCATTTTCCTTTTGGATATAATAGGGTATATTGCGCTGGACGAGCTCCGTCATGCGATGAACCGAGTTTAATAATTGCAAAAAGTTGGGCATACTGTCCATTTTTAACTTCCGACTGGTTTCAAGGTTTAACGAAGATAATTCCGCAATAAAAATCTCTTTTTGCAAGTCATCCTTTTCATGATATACATAGTTTCTTTGGACCATATCTAAAAGCAACGTACCCATGCGGATTCCTGCATTGCTGATCCTGATTCCATCCTGCTTTGTTTTATCTACCCATCCTGCGGAACGCATTTGGTAAAGCACCTGCTGGACAAATTCGTCCGTGATGTGACGCTTAAAGCGATTTCTTAACCGGTTGGCCAATTGCTCTTCTGTGTCCAGCCGCTCGTCTGGATCGAAAGCGGTCTGAATAACTAAATGAACCAAAAGTAAAAAATCAAGCTGCAACTTATACTGGTTGGTCTCACGCACAAGGAATGATAAAACCCGGCTCAAGTGTGACAGCTCATTAAGACTGCGCCCTAGAATATCTGTGTCACCCTCTGAGTCAGGCAAGAAAGGAATGCGTTCAATCATTGGCATTTCCCTCCAATACGATTGCCTCTAATAAATCAAAATCCCATAAAAAATCTTCTTGCTCCGTTAAGTGGTTGGTGCCGATTAATTCTTTTAATTGCTTTAATCCTTCTTCGTAGGAAATCAGGAGGAGTGTTCCCTGTTTTTTGGCAACGAACTTAAACTTTTCAAATTCTAAAGCATGAAGTTTTTTCATCATAGCAATCGCAGCGCTATCATAGTCGCTCCAAATAATAATTTGACCGACACCAGCATTCTTGAAATGGCGCAGTAAATCATAAACAGCAGAGCGTACTTGACCGTCAAACCCAACAATCCCAATATGAGCCCTATGTACATAGGGTATATGTTTAATCAGCTTACGAACGACCGCTCTGTTCTCAGCAGCAAAAATAGTTCTTAAATTCTTGGCGTCTATAGACTGCAGATAATGCACTTCTTCGTCAGTAACTTTAGATAAGACCGGAGCTTTTTCATAGTTATACACACCAAATGTAAAAACCAAACGGCACTGAGCAGCCAATATAATATCTCTGTTTCCCGGCCGTGTTGTCAGGTGGATGCTGTTAACGGGGTCGCCTATGACTTCTTCTAGCTCTTCCAGTAGTACAGCCATGTTTCCATCAAACATTTTGGACGCTGCATGAACTTTTTCTTTAAAATAGGAATTTGTTCCAATCTCTTTCCAATCAAAAAAAGGCGCTTTAGCAGCGGTTATGAGAACCGAAAGAAAAAAATCCATACGCTTGATTGAAATTTTTTTTTCATCAATTTGATGCAAAAGCCATTGCCTTAATGTTTCAAAGCCCATGTGCCCATAGGAATTGGTCAGGTTGTTCAGCATTTCTGTAAACGCTTTTATAAGTTCTTTATTTTGCTCTTCATTTTCCCGCGCTTGCATTTTCCAATAATTCAGCAAATTGAAACCCGGAACATAATAGGTATTTTTAAGATTAATTCCCCGGTCAGTGAATTCGTTAACCTGGATAAGAATACCCAGGGCTACCCACTTATAAGTCTGATGAGAAAATGCTAAGCCATTTAAATCGTAACCTGACCAGTTTTTAAGTTGCGAAGCAGTCTTCTTCATACTCCATGGCGTTTTATTTTGTATTTCTGGGGGTATATCGGCTTTTTTAAGAGAGTAGATAAGTGTTTTGGTTTTGTACTGAACAATTTTCTGCTGTTGGTGAATAACTCTCTCATGAATTCCTTCGTCGTCTGCAATATCAGAAACGACGATTTCACCATTTTTTAAAAATGCATTTAAATAGCTATCACTCATTACTCTTTGCCCCCTTTCGGCCAGAAACTTCTATATCCTTTAAACTTCCATGTTTATTGACATAAATTACTTACACAATATCAAAAATTCTGCTGTGCTGTTTTTAATTTGCAGTTTATTCTGATTTTTTTTCTTACTATCCTTCACAGCAATCCCTCTGAAATATTGTAAATAATTGTCACAATACAATATTAAGGCCAAACATATGTTCAGTCAATGGTTAAGCATATATTTGGCCTCAAAAAATGTAGTTACGCTTATGAAGCAGTTTAATGAAATCCTTACTTTAAATCATTTTTCGACAGCAACACGCAATTTTCGATGTGGCTGGTCCACGGGAACATATCCACCGGTTGAACTTCTTTGATGAGATATCCCTGTTCGGCAAAAACTGCCAGGTCGCGGGCTAGGGTGGCGGGATTGCAGGATACGTAAATCACCCTGGATGGAGACATGTCGGTGATAGCGGTCACTACCTCTCTTTTACATCCAGCACGCGGAGGATCTAATACTACCGCATCAAATTGCCTATTTAACTTCGGCACTATTTTTTCACACTGGCCACTCATAAACTCACAATTCGTAAGGTTATTTAATATCGCGTTAAGCCTGGCATCTTCTACTGCTGCGGCAAAACTTTCCACACCTAGAACAGTCCCGCTGACCTTGGCCAGTGGTAAAGAGATACTGCCGATTCCGCAATAGGCATCCAGGATATTTTCGTCCCCACTTAAGTTTAAGTACTCCAAAACCTTGGCTATTAAGACAAGTGTTTGTTGGTGGTTAACCTGAAAGAAGGCACCAGGCGATAATCTGAAGGTGAGGTCATTGATTCTTTCTTCCAAAAAGGGTTTCCCGTATAATAGCTTAAACCGATTATCTTCCATATTATATATAGATGAACAGTACCCCTTAAGAGAATTAACCAAATCAACTGCGGATTTTATCTGGTGGAACACCACCATAATACCACCGTTAACTGATGATTCGCGAATAACAACCTCACCGTTATCTTCGCCGTTAATCCGGACTAGCTGCCTGGCAAGAACTCCGGTAACCTCTTCCAATCGCTCTGTAATTAACGGGCAGGTTTTTACCGGTACAAGCCGCCTAGTGTTTTCAGCATAGTAACCCAGTTGTCCGTTTTTTATATGCAAGGTTACTTTATTGCGGTAGCGCCAGGGGGTTTCCATACCTATAGTCTCTTTTACTTCAGCAGTTATTTTTCCTATGCGACAAATATTATCTACAACCACCTGCCGTTTATACTTTAGCTGGGCAGAATAATCCACATGCTGGTAGGAACAACCGCCACATTCATAGTAATGTGGACAAACCGGCTCAACCCGGTCTGGTGATGGTTCCACGACCTTTCTTAATCTTCCTAAAGAATACCTGTTTTTTTCGGAGACAATATCTATCTCCACAGTCTCGCCGGGAACGGCAAAGGGAACAAATACCGCCCGCCCATCCACTCTGCCAACCCCGGCCCCGTCGTAGCTTATGCCATTAATAGTACATTCCAACCAGTAAACCTCCTAAACAAAAAGCGGAAAGTCTCCCTCTCCGCTCTAAAATACATGTTTCTATTCTGAAAATACCAATAGCTATTATAAATCCTATACTGCCGTGGTTAATAATTCGTATCCCTTATGAAAAGCTTGCAAGTTTATATCCAGTGCTTTGGCTGGCACCGTCTTTTTAATAGATTTTTCCACTTCTGCAGCTGATAAACCCAGGGCAGCACTTAAGAGTCCCACTAAAACCACGTTGGCAACCCGAACATTGCCGCATGTTTTCGCTATGTCGGATGCATCTACTATCTTGGTCTGTTTAATCTGGTTCTTAATTTTTTCGGTTATATCTTCCGGATATTTTACTTTGCCAGTCATTACTGGGAGAGGATCAACCCGCTCATTATTTATGATAACCATTCCGTCCTTTTTTAAGTAGTCCAGCCAGCGGGCCGCTTCTACTTTTTCGAAAGCCAAAATTATATCGGCATCACCTTTTTTGATTATAGGTGAATGAACTTTTTCGCCATATCTGACCTGGGATACCACACTGCCGCCTCTCTGGGCCATACCATGTACCTCGGATACTTTGACATCATATCCCATTTGTACTGCCACATCAGCTATAATACGGCTGGTCAGCAGAGTTCCCTGACCGCCCACACCTACAATAAGAATGTTCATGGTCTGGTTATGCATGATTATCCCTCCACTTTCTTTATGGCATCAAAGGTACAAACTTGAGGACAAATGCCGCAGCCCGCACAAGAATTGTTCATAACCGCCTTTTTATCCTCGTCTATGAAGCTAACCCCGGTGCAGCCTACTTTAAGGCAGAGTTTGCAGCCTTTACATAGATCGGGATCAACATAGTATTCAGTTTTTTCGTTAGTTTTATTTAACAGCACACAGGATCTCTTGGCAATAATTACCGAAGGTTCGCGCCGGTTTAACTCTTCTTCCAGGGCGGTCCTTAACTCAGCAAGGTTCAAAGGATCAACCGTGCGAATATTATTAATTCCAATAGCTCTTATTAAAGCCTCTATATTGAGCTTTGCAGTCGGTTCCTCTTTTATAGTTACACCGGTAGCCGGATGCTGCTGATGACCGGTCATGGCAGTAGTATCGTTATCAAGTATTAATATTGTCGAGGTTCCCTTATTATAAACCACATCAATTAACGGAGTTATTCCGGAATGAACAAAGGTAGAATCACCGATTACCGCTACTACGCGGTTGGCAAATTCCTCCCCTCGGGCTTTTTCCATTCCCAAAGCAGTACCAATACTGGCTCCCATACATACGCAGGAATCTATGGCCTCCAGCGGACTTAACGCTCCCAGGGTATAACAACCTATATCCCCCATTACCGTAAGCTTCATCTTATTGAGGGTATGGAACACTCCCCGGTGCGGGCATCCTGGACACAATAGCGGCGGCCGGGCCGGGATTTCCTTATCCAGTCCAAAACCTTCCGCAGGTTTTACTCCCGCCAGTTTCTCCTCGATTAATTCCGGGCTGTACTCACCCAGGAGGGTAAATAAATTTTTACCTTCTACATTTATTCCCCAAGATTTTATCTGTTCTTCGATAACCGGTTCCAGTTCTTCAATTACTATTAACCTGTCTACCTGGCCGGCAAATGATGTTATCAAGTTTTTAGGCAGCGGGTTAACCATTCCCAATTTTAAAATGGAAACATCGGGCAGAACCTCTTTTACATACTGGTAAACTACACCGCTGGTAATTATGCCCAGGCTCTTATCGCCCCATTCAATCCGGTTCAAATCAGTAGTTTCACTAAACTCCTTTAATCTAATCAGGCGCTTTTCTACTTCTTCATGTCTGGTTCGGGCGTATCCGGGAAGCATCACATATTTGGCCGGATTTTTCTTATAATCTTTTACCGGCAGCTCCTGTCGGGTACCCTCTTCTACCAGTGCCTGGGAATGAGCCAGACGGGTGGTTATTCTTAGCATAACCGGAGTATCAAATTCTTCACTTATCTCAAAAGCCTGACGAGTATAATCTTTTGCTTCCTGGCTGTCAGACGGTTCTATTACTGCCAATTTGGCAAAACGGCCATATCCACGGTTGTCCTGCTCATTTTGAGATGAATGCATGCCCGGATCATCAGCGGAAACAATCACCAATCCTCCGGTTACACCTGTATAAGAAAAGGTATATAGCGGGTCAGCGGCTACATTCACTCCTACATGTTTCATAGCTACTAAAGTTCGGGCACCTCCAATTGAAGCTCCAGCTGCTACTTCCATGGCTACCTTCTCATTTGGCGCCCATTCTGCGTATACGTCTTTAAACCGGGCGAAATTGGACACAATTTCCGTACTAGGGGTGCCTGGATATGCTGTAGCCACTGTTGCTCCGGCTTCATAGGCACCTCTGGCTATTGCCTCATTGCCTATCATTAATTTTTTCATGCTTTCCCTCCTTACAAATTCCCTAATTTTATAAGCCTCTACTCCCCACAGAACGAAGGCTTATCTTTGTAAATGACGATCATTATACCATTCATAAATCGCACTGCATATAAGGTTGGCCATATGATATACATGAGTCAGACTGCCGCTGTTTTTCGCGGTAACCCGGTGTCGTTCTGCCCTGCTGTCAACTATACCAATCAGGGAGTAACGACCAATCGGAGGCAGGTTTCTGAATATGGCTTTTCCCGGCAATAAGCTTTCATCCTTCAGCTTGATACTCCCTATTTCAGACACTTCTCCCAGTGAAGCATCGATTGCTATCTCAGTTCGACCGGGATATTGGGATTTAATACAGGTGATTTCTTTAACTAAATTTTTAGCATGTAAAGGCTCATCTAGCGTGCCAAATACATCCAGCTCCGGTACCGCAGAATTAAGCATGGTTCCAATTAATGGTCCAAAACAATCCAGAATGTGCCGGTCTGAGCCAATGCAGTAAAATAACGGCTCACCTCCGGCTTTATTTATTAATGACTGGAACCCCTCAATCAAGTTTTTTTTTGCTTCCTGGTCCAAATAATGAACCTGTGTAATCAGCATATATTATAATTAAGCCTCCAGTATTTTCTTAAGGCTGTAAATAAACCTGGTATTCTCATCCTGAGTACCAACAGTTACCCGAATAAAAGTGTTATAACCAAATACATCGCCGCAGCGAACTATTATCCCCTGGGTTAAAAGTTTTCCAAATACCTCCTGACAGTTCTTTCCGGTATCAACCAATATAAAATTAGCTTCAGTAGGCACATAATTTAAGCCCATTTCCGAAAACGCATTGTAAAGATACTTTTTACCTTCGGAGTTTACTTTGCGGCTGAGTGTGACATGTTCATTATCATCTAAAGCTGCCAAAGCCCCTACCTGAGCCAGCGTATTAACATTAAAAGGCTCCCTTACCCGCTCTATGGCCCCGGCAATAGCCGGAGTAGTTAGTCCGTAGCCCACCCTAAGAGAGGCCAGACCGTATATTTTGGAAAAGGTCTTTAGCACGATTACGTTTTTACCCTGTTTAACATACTTAATACCGCTGGTAAAAGCTTGGCTTTCTACAAAATCGGCATAAGCTTCATCAAAAATTACCAGTATGTCTTCCGGGACCTTTTGCATAAAATCATCTATTTCTTCACCGGTAACAATAGTACCTGTAGGATTATTGGGATTACATATAAATATAAGTTTGGTCTTGGGTGTAACTGCATTAAGCATTGCCTTTAAATCGTTGGTGAAATCTTCCAGAGGTACAGTAATACATTCCCCTCCGAGAACTCTGGCAGTAAATTCATACTCCGAAAATGTTGGATTAGCAAATATTATTTCGTCGCCTTTATTTAGAAATGTCTCAGCAATATATTTTAGCAATTCGTCAGAACCATTGCCGACTAAAACATTGTCTTGATTTAAGCCCGTAACTGCAGCAATCTTATTTTTTAAGTAATAACAGTTGGAATCTGGATAGAGATGTAACTCCGGCAAAGCTAAGCTTATTGCTGCTACTGCCGCAGGAGAAGGTCCCAGCGGGTTTTCATTGGAAGCCATCTTAATAACATCATTTATTCCCAGTTCTCTCTTGACTTCATCAATAGGCTTTCCCGGTACATAAGGTTTAATGTTAAATATTTCCGGGCGGGCTTTTGCCATAATAAAATCGGACATATTTGAATCCTCCTAGTTATTAATAAGCATATCTATATATCTATTTTCAAATACAATTTATTTATGTATATTATAGTATTTTAAACTAAAACAATCTTTACTGCTATGGTTTTATACCTATTGTAAATTATGGCCGGGTTCAGAACATGAAGCGAGAAGTTCTTCGATAAGCTCTTTACAATGGACTAAAGAAGAGGAGTCCGAAAGGTCAAGATTCAGCAGGGTGGCTTTAATAATCTCGTCTATCTCCGATGTAGTATTTTTATTGTTCCATTGTCTAATAATGTTAATTAAGTCTGCATTCTTTCTTTTTATCACCAGGTCCAGGAAATTGAGTAAAAACCCCATTTCCGCTTCGGAGAGCATATTTTTGGAGTGCAGTTTGAATATGGCGCTGGCAGTTTCAGTATATACTTTCTTTATGTTTTGGTCTCGTTTATCCATTCTTAAGATACCCGTGCAGCGTCTTTCATAATTTGTTTTCTCATATCAAAGGTTATAGGGATCTTTATACCACTTTGACCATCACGGTTTTTTTCTATTTCAATATAATAGTTGGGGTTTTGATAATTCCTCAACTGCTCATTTTCTTCCAGGTCTTCTTTGGGAATGGGCCTAAGTTTTAACATCAAATCACATTCATTCTTCATCCGTTTAGCACCCTGTAAACTTCCATCCGGATTTAACTGAACCAGGCATAATACCACAATCTTAAGATTCTGGGCCAGTGTTTTTTGAGTTTTAATTATCTGTTCAAGTATCTGCCATTCCTGCAAACGCGGGTCAAATTTATCCATCCGGCCTATGTAGTCAATAATCATCATAGAAATATTCTTCTGGGTTTTAAACTTACGGGCCAGAGAAACTGTTTTCTCCGGGGTCAGATTGGGACAAGGATAGGAATAAAAACCGCTTTCACGTAATTTCGAATATCCGCCAAAGATAATAGAAAGTTCGGTCTCATTGATTGACCCGCTGCGTATCCGGTCATGCTCAATTTCTGAGAGTATGGAACCCCAGCGCAGGGCAATTTGTTCACGGCTCATCTCAGTATTCAGATATAGCAGGCCTTTATTGTCTTCAACTGCAATGGCTTTGGCAGTATGCAATGCATAGGCAGTTTTACCGTGTCCGGTTTGAGCTCCGAGTATTACCAAGTCGCCTGGCTTAAATCCCAGGGTAATATTATTAAGACTATCAAACCCGGTAGGCAATCCGTCCAGGGGCAGAACGCCTTTGTGTAGCTCCATAATTTCCTTGTATCTCAGGAATCTCCGTTCAACTTCCTCATAACCCAGGCTGGCCAAATCAGCAGGGTTATCAATACGATCATCTATTTCCAGGGCAGTCAGATTGGTAAGCTTCTCTTCCGCAGACAACAGAGCCTGCTCCACATCCAGTTCCTGCTCCGCGCTTAAACTCTGATAACTGGTTCTCAAGAAGGATTCAAACTTTCGTAGACGTGATTTGTCTTTTACTTTCTTTATCCAGTACTTGATATTTTCATCTTCAATATATTGTTCAACAATGTATTGTAAACTTTCAATATCTCGGGTGCTGGTAAGCATACCAAGGGTATGCGCCTCTTTAATCAATTCTACGTAAGTAGGTATAATTTCTCGTTCAAAAAGGCTGCAGGTTAGTTCAAAAATAGTAGCATTTTCCGGAGAATAAAAATCCGTACCCGCTAAAAGATTAAAGCCCTCAATGCAAGCCTCTTCAGAATGAAGCATAGCAGACAAAACCCGGCGCTCACTCTCCAGATCAAACAGGAACTCTTGTTCCATTCTCTCTTCCCCAGTCATCATTACTACATCCCCAACTCTTTTTAACTCTTATTTCATACCAGCCGGTGGAATATAAATCTCATAATCACCGGATGATTGCTTATCAGACTTCTTCTTTCCGGAATTGGAATTGGCCGCATTTTTATCTTTTTTGCTCCGGCTCTTAAAATCTTCTATCTCTTTTTCGGCATCTTCCACTAACCTTATCTCTTTAGACATCCAGTTCTTTAGAACGCTATCTATGTATTCCAGCCCGCCATTTCTGGTTCGCTGGCACATCACTTCTCCGGCTTTCATTATCATTTTGTGGCTGAATCTCCAGTCATATCTCCATTTATAATAAACCATTTTTCTGGCTTCGGCACTCATATCAATACCGGTAAAATTTCCAAATTCGGCGATATCCGGGTCGAACTGTGAAATGGTCGCCATTTTGTTTTGATCGTTGCTGGTATAACTATTAAAATATAGCTCCAGGCCCTCTACGGTATTTATAGAATATTCCTTTATGTCGGAAGCAATTTTAGTAATAGCACGCGGATTGGAAATATTTCTTTCAAAACACATTTCTAACAGGCAAAAAAGGAACTCCGGCTGAAAATTTAATTCATTGAGCCATTTCTTTAATTCACTGGCCATTTTTACACTCATTAGATTACCGGTTTTGCTGGCAATAAAATCAGCCAGTTTCTTATAATTAGCATTGGTGTTAGAAATCCCGTTGATGTTGTCACCCACTAACCTCTTGCCCTTTTCTTCCTCTAGCTCCAGCTCCAGCTGCTCAATTAACTGACGATACTTACCCAGCTGTTTTTCAATATCCAGATTATCGGAATTATTTTTTTGGTCAGCAGATAACTGAGGATGATCTCTATTAACCAAAGTTTCCAGTTTCTCCATCAAAGGTTCTAGAAAAATTACCCGGTCGGCAAAATTTTTACTATTTTCATCATCAACTTTAATCAAATTTAACTTGCTCAACTTCATAAGTTTGCGAGATAGTTTATTCTTGGTAAGGGCTGGACAACTCTGCAGCACCTGACCGACATTCACGCCAGTTTGAAATAAGGGTTTGGACTTTGATTCAAAAGTATAGAATATGGTTGATAATATGCCAATGTCCTCAACATCAAGCTCTAATTCCTGGGAATAGAAAAATATTACCCCTGGTATGTGAGCATAGCCCCAGCGTAAGACTTCCAATAGTGCAGAATTATTGTACATAGATGTGTTTTGCCCCCCATATGTGTAAAGTAAACAAATTATAGCACTTAAGTAAAACAGCGGACAAGTAATACATATTTGAGCTATTTTGACTAAGCTTCTTTATCCCTGCAAAATTTTACCCCTGTTCCTGCGGAAGGATGTTTTAAATATTTTTGTTAATAAGTGAAGTTTTCGTACCACGTACCAAAACACTTCACTTATTCTAATAAATAATTAAAGCCAGGCTATGCCTGGCTTTAATTATGGCTATATTCTCTCCCATTAGTTTTAACTTATTTTTGAGTTAAGATCATTAAATAACGCAATAATCTTATCATAATTTTCCTTTTCCCATTCCTCACTAAAGCTTTTCTGTAGTTTAGAGCGATAGTCAATATACATTCTTTCAGCCTGAAAAGCCTTGGACAACTCATGATCACACATTTGTTCTTCACGGTTAACTGGCTTAAGCTCAAACTCTTCCTGCCAGTCAGGAATATAAACCGCTAGGTTAAGTTCACTCTTTATTGACTCAGCCAGCGAGATTTGGGATTGTTCCTCCCCGTGCACCAGAAATATAGCTCTAGGGGGAACCACAAAATTCTTAAGCCAGGACATAATACCATTATGGTCGGCATGGGCTGAATAAGCCTCTATATTTTTAATATCAGCTTTTACAGCTACCTCTTCGCCGTGGATTTTGACCAGTTTATCACCGTCCAGAATCTTCCTTCCCAAGGTGCCTTCAGCCTGAAAACCTACAAACAGAATAGTTGACTCAGGCCGCCACAGATTATGTTTTAAATGATGTTTGATTCTGCCGGCATCACACATCCCACTGGCAGAGATGATTATGGTATTCCCTTTTATATTATTCAATTGAACTGAATCCTGCTGAGTCTTGGAAAACTTCAGATTGGACAGGCTTAAAGGATGATTTCCCTCTTCCACCCGTTGCCTGGTTTCCTGGTCATAGTCTTCGATACTCTTTTGGAAAATCTGCGTGGCAGCAATAGCCAAAGGACTGTCTATATAAATATCAATGCCAGGATATAGGTCACCCTGTTTTTGCATTATATTGAGGTCATATAACAGATCCTGGGTCCTTTCAACTGCAAATGAAGGAATTATAAGATTTCCACCCTTACGCATTGTCTCGTCGATAATTTCCTTAAGCTGTTCCCTTCTCCTGGTCATTCCTTTATGATTCCGATCTCCATAAGTGGATTCCAGAATCAGATAATCAGTATTTTCTATAATGGTCGGGTCCTTAATTATGGGCTGGTCGGTGTTACCCAGATCGCCACTAAAGACCAGTTTTAACTTCTTGTCATCTTCCTCAACCCAGACTTCAACTATACATGATCCCAGAATATGGCCGGCATCCCGGAGGCGAATCTCAATCCCTTCTCCCAGGGTTATTATTTCATCATAGTTTATGGACTTAAACTGCGATAAGCACTCAACCGCGTCTCTGGTGGTGTAGATTGGTTCCAACAGAGGACTGCCAGCCCTTTTTAACTTGCGATTTTTTCGTTCAACTTCCGATTCCTGAATATATCCTGAATCAGGTAGCATAACTTTAACCAGTTCTTCAGTAGCATGGCTGCAATAAATCGGCCCCTTAAATCCGTGGGCACTCAACTTGGGTATTAAACCACTATGATCAATATGCGCATGGGTTAAAATGAGAAAATCAATCGACTTCGGATCCACTACAAATTCCTGGTAGTTCCGCGTTTTAATTTCCTTTGAACCCTGACAGAGCCCACAATCAACAGCGAAGCGAGTTCTTTCAGTATCCAAAACAAAAAATGAACCCGTGACAGTTTTGGTAGCACCCAGGAATTTTAGTTTCATGTCTATTCCTCCATTAGTGTTTTAAATTATTATACAGCAACAATCTTTCTTGCCTCTTTTTGTTTCGATAATATTTTAAATTCCTCATAAAAGTCGATAATTTCTACTCTAATTAAAATATGATCCTCTGTTCGCAGAGCTCTTTCTATGTTTCCAAAACTGTTTTTGCCAAACTCTTTAACAACTTCGATACTATCCAGATTTTCTACATGTTCGCTGTATTTATTGTGAACTTGTTCATAAACTCCATAATATAATTCCTTAATCTGTCTTATTCTCTTGTCAAGGTGATTAATATCAAATTCATCTTTCTCGATGATATGTAAAACACTATGACATAAGTTATGAATAAGTTGATTTTGAAAAATGGCAACCATCAATTCACGTCGATATTGCTTACATAGCAGATATCTCATGTAGTCATTTAGTTCTTTCTTACCATTTACCCCTAGTAACTGGTAAGAATTCAGGAGTTCTATGTCGTTTGTAGTCAGCCCCTCAAACACAAATAAACCTCCTTTAGCTTTATACTAAAAGAGGTTCAACTAAACATATAATAATTCCTTTAGTTAATTATCGTAATATTGTTAGGCTATTCGAGTATATTCCTCACATTATTTACTTTTAATTTACATTTAAATGGAATATTACTCTATCTGTGTCGATTTATAAACCTTCCCATTCGTTCTATGGCTTCCTCAATATCACTTATACTGGCAGCATAGCAGCATCTAATAAAACCATCTCCAAAAGTTCCAAACGCATTTCCAGGTACCACTGCCACCTTTTCTTCAGCCAACAGCTTTTCGCAGAACTCCTCACTGTTCATACCAGAATTCTTTATTGAAGGGAAACAGTAAAACGCCCCCTTGGGTTCGAAACAATCCAGCCCGATTTCTCTTAACCCGTTTACCATTATGCGGCGCCGGTAATTGTAATTATCAACCATTTTTCTCATTTCACCTTCACCGTTACGTAAAGCTTCATAAGCTGCTTTTTGTCCCATAATAGGTGCACACATGATGGTATACTGGTGTATTTTAGTCATGGCAGCTATGATATCGGGATGGCCACAGGCATAACCTACCCGCCATCCGGTCATAGCATAAGCCTTGGAAAAACCGTTAAGCACCAGAGTCCGGTCTTTCATTCCTGGAAATGATGCTATGGATACGTGTTCACCATCATAGGTAAGTTCGGAATAAATTTCATCGGAAATAACGATTAAGTCATTTTTAATAATTATATCCACCAGAGCTTCCAGGTCTTCCTTATACATGATACCCCCGGTAGGATTATTGGGATATGCCAGTATTAGGACTTTACTCCGGGGAGAAATACTAGCTGCCAGGGAATCAGGCATTAACCGGTACTGGTCTTTATCATAAGTCTGAACCGGCACTGGTTTTCCATAGGCCAGCATAGTTCCCGGGCCATAGGACACATAAGAAGGCTCAGGAACCAAAACTTCATCCCCTGGTTCCAGCAAGGTTCGTAAAGCCAGGTCGACGGCCTCACTTACACCAATAGTGACCAATATTTCATTCTGGGGGTCATACTCAACACCTATTTTTCTTTTCTCGTATTTTGATATTTCTTCTCTTAACTCCAATAACCCAGGATTGGACGTATACATGGTTTCTCCCTGTTCGAGTGAATAAAAACAAGCTTCACGAATATGCCAGGGAGTAACGAAATCAGGCTCTCCTACCCCCAAGGAAATAACCCCTTTAGTTTGGGAAACCAGATCAAAAAATTTTCTAATTCCCGATGGAGGCATCACACTTACAGTACTATTAATATAATGTTTCATATCATCCATCATGGGCTTACCACCAATCTCTTATCTTCGGTTGGTTCTTCAAAAACAAAATTATCCTGTTTATATCTTTTTAGAATAAAATGACTTACCGTACTCTCCACACTTTCCAATGTAGACAGCTTATAGGAAACAAACGAAGCAATTTCCTTCATGGTTTCACCGGTTACCATTACTGATAAATCATAGAGTCCACTCATCAGGTATACATTCTTAACCTCAGGAAATCGGGCTATTCTATCGGCAATACTATTAAAACCGACATCCCTTTGAGGGGTAACTTTAACATCAATAATTGCCGTTACACCATCTCCGCCAGCTTTATCCCAGTTAATGACGGTACTATAACCAATAATAGTCTTATCATGTTCTAATCTTTTGATAATGTCGATAATAGTATCTTCGCTTTCATCAAGCATTATCGCAATTGTCCTGGAACTTAATTTTGCGTCATACTCAAGCAGGCTGAGAACTTTCTTTTCCAATTCCATGGTCATTCCCCCTTTTTTTAAATTATGCAAAATAAAATAAAAACTCTCATCCCTAAAAAGGGACGAGAGTTTAAAATCCCGCGGTACCACCCTGGTTGGCCAATGCCCGACTCAAAACATTAACGGCTGTAACCGTCTGGCTTAGGTACATCAATACTTTAACACCAGAACTCACAGATGGCTTTCACCATTGTCCTGTTACCGGCTCTCACCTACCCCGGCTCTCTTGAAACAGATGACAATAACTACTCTTCTGATCATCGCTTTACTTATTCGATTTCAATTATGCTATCACTATAAATATATATCGTCAAGATACAAAATTCAATATCTTCCGCTTCTGATTATAGAATAAACAAGGAATAATCCAAGAATCATAGTTGTTATAAAACCGCCCTCAACCAGTGGAATTTGATTAATAAGATTATCGCTGGTTTTATCCACAATAAGTGACGTACCAATAATAATACTAGCCACAATTATTGCCAGGGATAGACGATTAGAAATAATATCAATTCTAGAGCCCAGTTTATTAACATTAGTATGCTCCATTTTTACTTTTAACTCGCCTTCCTTTAGTAAATACAGAAAATTTTCCAGTTCCCGAGGAGCTGCTTCTATCAGGTTAGCATAGTCAAAAGCGATATTTTTCATTTTCTCCTTAACATGTTCTGGTGAATACTTCTTCATTAAAACTTTTCGTCCATACGGTTCGGCAAGATCAATAATGCTTAATTTAGGATCAAGCTGAGAGATTATATTCTCTACCGTCATAAACATTTTTGCCATCAGGGAAAGTTCCGCTGGCACTCTTATTTGATACTTAATAGATAGTTGCACCAATTCCCGCAGTGCCTCTCCAATTTTGATTTCTGATAAAGGTATGCCATAATATTTTTGCTGCAAACGTGAGATATCCTGCTGTAGTTCCATTTTGTTTATGTATTGGGTCCCTACTCCTAGTTTTAATAATGCGCGGGTAACACCGGCCACATCATAGCGCATCATTCCGATGAGCATTTCCATACAATTCTGTTTGAGAATTTCATCAACGACCCCCACCTGCCCAAAATCATAAAAAATAATGCTTTCTCCTGCAGTTATTGCTATATTACCGGGATGGGGGTCAGCATGAAAGAATCCATGCTCATATACTTGCTTAAAAAGAGCATCGACCAGATTCTTACAAATACTTTCCGTATTATAGTCAGCTTGCTTGAGTCCGGTAAAATTAGATATTTTGACTCCCCCGATATACTCCAGGGTTATTACCCGACGGGAAGAATAGTCCCAGTATACCCGAGGGATTTTTACATTCTTACTGCTGGCAAAATTGTTTCTGAACATGTCCGCATTACGTGCTTCCTGATTAAAATCCAATTCTTTGGTAATAGCAGCAGCCAATTCATCGACAATATCACTTATCTTATATAACCTTCCCCAGTCGGTCCTTTTCTCCAGCAACTGACTTAGTTCATAAAGAATCTCCAGGTCGGTCTCTACAATCTTTTCAATTCCAGGGCGCTGGACCTTAACCACCACCCGGTCACCATTTTTAAGATAAGCCTCATGCACCTGAGCAATTGAAGCTGCCGCAATTGGTTCCGGGTTGAAGTACTGAAAATCATTTTCAATATCTATACCTTCCCGGACACATACGTTTACCACCTGTTCATAGGGAAAAGGAGGAACCTCATTCTGTAATTTTTCAAGTTCGGCAACATATTCCGGCCCCAACAAATCAGGCCTGGTACTTAAGATTTGCCCCAGTTTAACGTAAGTAGGGCCAAGCTCCTCAATGGCACAACGAAGTCTCCATGGCATACGGACTAGCGGCACCTGTATCTGGTCCTGCTCCCTGCGGTTTAAGCCCATCCGCCCGCGCAAATCAATACGGTCAAAGATAAATCCAAAACCATGTTTAACCAGTATGTTAGATACTTTCTTAAATCTGGTAAAATGATTTATATGGTTAAACCTGCTGCGTATGCGCATGATTAACCTCCTCCAACAAGTCCATATTGAAATTACTGCCGGAGAAATTCCCCGGCAGTTTAAACGACTCGATAAGTTTTAAATACTAACCCAATTTTTCTTCAAGTTTCTTAATTCTAGCTTCCAGTGCCTCAAATTCACCCCTACTTACAACTCCGAAATCTTTTCTCCATTCGTCTATTTCTTCACTGATAATGTGACGAATTTCCTTTTTCTGTTCCTCGCCCTTTTGAATGATTTCATCTACAAACTGCTTGGCTTCATCTTTATTCATTTCACCTTTTTCAGCCATCTCGTTAATCGTTTTTTCCGCTCTTTCCTTCGTAAGGGATATCGCACCTAGTCCCAAATAAAATGCTTTTTTCATTAAACTCACATTATATTCCCCCTATCATAATAAAGAAAATATTTATGTCTTCCTAATATAAGGATATCATATTCACCAACTTCTTTATATAATATGCATTTGGAAATAATCTAATTCAAGCAGGCTCTCAATCAAAATCTTAGCAAGTTGGGAAAAGCAATATATATCCTTAGTACTAATAGTCGTTTCATTAGGAGGTATTAGAGCCACTATCAAACTTTAGCATCGTAATAAGGGAAAAGATTACTGGTATATACCTAGCCAGTAACACAGTGGGTAATACGATGATAGCAGCTTGGTTATTAGGTTGTTTAAGGATACGGCTATTAGGATATATAATGATGCAATAAGAGAGATGAATAAATAATGCCTCCTTTTTGCTGTATACTGTTGGTTGAAAAGGAGGTGAAGATCTCATGGTTAATAATATAACTGATATTAAAAGGCTGAGGGAATATGGTTGTGAAGATAGTATGGCTAGTAAAGTATTAATAAAACTGTTAAACAACGTCCAAGTATATGTTCCTGATGAGAAAATTTCAATTGTTTATCCGAAAAGACTATTCGGGAATACAACAGACAAGATATGGGATGAGACGGATCTGGAAATAGTTTTGCTTACCACTGATGATCAGATTATAATTACGAGCCTTGCGGACGACCAAGGTTTTGTAATTAACATATATGATAAATCAGAAATTGCTAGTATTGTTATAACTGGTAATATTACCGAATATGATCACCAAGTAAGCCCCAGTGCTATATTAAGGTTTAAAGATGGAAATGATTTAATTTTAGATAGTGCCGAAGACGCCAACGAATACTGGGTAAAGGGATATACTACGGCAATTACCTCAATAATAAAACAACTTCTTTAATAGATCTTACGTTTCCATACTTATAACTCAACACCCCTCTAAACCCGTTTTTAAGGGCTTGAGGGGTTTTCTAATTTTATGAACACGTCATCTTGTTATGTAAACTAGGATATTTTCTGCAATGCAGGGCCCTGTATATCGAGCATTCCCTAAGAGGGAATGCTAAGTAATTAATCGAAGACAAGCCCCTTTCTCACCAGTTCAGGATCAAACTGAGTTCCTGCACATCGCCTAATTTCGGTCAATGCTTCTGCTTTACCCATTGCTTTTTTATATGGGCGATCATTTGTCATAACATCATAAGCATCTGTAATAGCAATAATTCGGGATATAAGAGGTATCTTTTCTCCCTTCAGTCCCAGGGGGTACCCTTTACCATTCCACCACTCATGGTGGTGTAAAATAGCTTCCGCTATGGGAGCCAGTTCAGGAGAACTAAGGGCAATACGATAGCCTATCTCGGGATGATTTTTTATAGTTTCCCATTCTTCTGGCGACAGTTTTCCTGGCTTATCAAGAATACTGTTAGGTATTGCAATTTTACCTATATCATGCAGAGCAGCCAGGAGCTTCAAATTATCCAATTCGCTATCAGTTAGTTCTAGGGTTCTGCCAATTTTTTGTGCTATTTCTTGCATGCGCTGGCAATGTTCTTCAGTTTCATGGCTTCTTTCCCAGAGTGTCTTCTCCAGTGATTTTATAAAAGAGCTACGGGTGCTCCTACTCTCCAAAAGTTTATTACGATACATCTTCTCCTCAGCTTCTCTAATTACATCTTTTATATCCCGGTCAAGACTATCTTGAATTGCCATGCCCAGTGATATATTTATTAGTATTGGCAAACTATTAATACTTATGAAAGAATCATATATTCGTTTATATACTTTCAAGGTTGTTACGCTATCACATTGAGGCAATAGAACAATAAATTCATCTCCACCCCAGCGAGAAATAATATCTTCTTGACGACATGACTTTCTAAATATTTCAGCTGCCTTTATTAGAACCTTGTCCCCTTCCAGATGTCCCATGGCGTCATTTATTAATTTAAGTCCGTTTACATCTCCTATGATCAATCCTAAGGGTAGTTGTCTCTTGGTATTAACACGTTTGAGTTCCTCTTCAAAAAAGGTTCGGTTATATAGACCAGTCAGTTTATCATGATAACTCAAATACCTTATCTCTGCTTCAGCCTGTTTGCGATCGGTGATATCCGAACATGCGCCTACCATGCGAAGCGGCTCACCATTCTCATTCCTCGATACCACCCTACCGCGTTCCAATATCCATTTCACATCACCGGATTTGGTTATTATCCGGTATTCAGTTTCATACTTTGATATTTGTCCATTCAGATAATCATTTAACGCCTTCATAATATCTTGAGCATCATCGGGATGAATATGTTTTTCCCATGTATGCAGAATTGGTTCTATTTCCTTAACTGAGTATCCCAGGATATCGACCCATCGCCCGCTCCTACAGATCTTACCGGTTTTAATGTTCCAATCCCAAAAGCCGTCGGTAATTCCCTCCAAAACCAGTCTCAAACGCTCCTCGCGTTCTATTACGATCTGATTCGCTTTCTCCAGTTCAGCCGTTCTTTCTTTTACCTTTTCTTCCAGTTCAGAATAAAGGATAGAATTCTCCAGTGAAATAGCCGCCTGTGAGGCAAATATATTTATTATCTCAAAGCGTTCTTGGCTATAAGCTTCTGTTAACAAGTCATTTTCCAAATATATTATTCCCTTTAATACACTGTGGAATAGGATGGGAAAACAAGTTGCTGATATGGTCGAGTTTTTCGAATAATACTTGTCCGATGAAAACTGGCTAGCTTGAATATTTCCAATAATCAACGGTTCTTTGGTTCTCATTACATAACTAATGATAGAAATGGGCAGGAGGTGTTTAGAATCAATGCTTTCAAGAAGAATCTCTTGATCATCAATAATAATCTTTAGTAACCCATTTACTATCTTATAAGCTGACAATATCCAACGATTTTCATCTCTTATCAAGATGTATCCTCGATTACTACCGGAGTTTTCTATGATAATACTCATTAGTTTTTCAAGCAGCTTCTTTTTTTCTATTTCTCCGGAAATCATCTGAGTCGCTTGAATAATTGCGTTTAAGTCTATTGAATTGTTAAAAGTGTTAATATTTATCGATTCAGAAGGACTAGAGGAAAGCTCGATAATTTTGGCACTATCCATGCCGGAAAATAGAATATGCTGATATTTTTCCTTCATTGCCTTGGTTTTGCCTGTTGCTCCCCAGGCTAAATAGGCAGAATAGGCCTCCTTAAGATAGAAACCGGCTATTCTTTCTATTCCTGTTTTGTGGTACTGCTGCCCGGCAAGCTCGCAGGCCAGGGCGTAATGATAAGGTCTTTTATTTTCTTTTGCTCCGTGAATCGCTTTTTCAAATAACCTGAAAGATTCATCATACTTTCCTTCCCATGCTTTAATCTCAGCATCTACAAGATCATAAAGATGCTGGAAATTAAAAGGTG
>JBDKUD010000117.1:0-3520 GCA_039679805.1 Syntrophomonas sp.
TCCGCTCAATCTCACGTTTTTCCTCCATCTGTAAGCTGCGGATATGATTGTTATGTTCAACTACTGGAAGAGGTTCAATAAAAATGGTTGCTCCACTGGCAGATTCATCATGAACAATACCTTTAACCTCACTGCGGTGTTCCTGTTTCACCGGTACAACATAACGTCCATCTCTTTCCGTAACCAGATTATCCTGCAGAAGCTTCTGGTTACTTTCCGAACGGATAAACTTTTGTAAAAAATCCTTTATCTTGATGCGATTACTGTCAATCTGGCTGCGAATACTACGGAGTGCCGGAGAGGCATCATCGCGAATAAATCCATCCTCATCTACGGCACGAAAAATCTGATTTTCCAGGTCATTAACCTCGGTAATTCCGGAACAAATATCTTTTAACCGGCGGCAAGAATCCCCACCCGTATATTTTATAATCAACCGCGATGCTCTCAAAAGATGGTAAATATCAGACAATTCTGCCGGAGAAAGCAACCCATTTATCCGGGCTTTGGCTAAATGGTTCCTCACCAGCTTGACTGAACTAAGAAAACCGGGTTCGCCATAACGTAATAACTCCATAGCTTCTTCAGTCTCGTCATGCATCTTAATTACCGTTGATTTTTCATTAACGGGTACGATTGCCAGCGCTTTTTGTCTTCCTCCCTCAAAATAGGTTAGAGAAACCAACTGTTGCTGTATTTTATCAAATTCAAGCTTTAAAAGGGTTTGCTTATTCATAACTTATAATACCCCACGATAATAATGACATTTTGTAAACGACGACCCGCTTACCCGCGCGAGTTCTTCTTTATACCAATTCAGATCAGGTTCTTCTTCATTAGACAACTTGTTCAGAGCTTCCCGATATAATTTAACGACCGTAAATATCTCCTGTTCACTTGACCTGCGGGCCTCAATTCTTATGCTTCCGGGACACAGTGCAATAATTTTATCCAGGTCATCCATCATACACAGGGTTCGGGAATTAAAAACATAAAACCGGCAATCGGTATCTGTTTCCACAGGAAATTCATAACCAAGGTCATCCCGGATTTTATAATCGTCTTGACGGCAAAAGCCCTCGCACTTACCCCCATTGTTACCTAAAACTCCTGACAACATGCAATATTGTGAAACCATAAGTGTTAGTTCTCCGTGTACCATCAATTCGACTTTATCAAAATTAGTGAACCCTTGCAACTGTTTAAAATTAAGCTCCGGGGAAAGACAGGCACCGACAAGTCCTTGGTTCAACAAGAAATTTAGTGTGTATTGATTAAAAACATTAACGGTATAGTCAGCCATAACAGATATTCCCTTATCAAGTGCCCATTTTATGGCACCGGGATTACCAACCATAACACCGCTAATTTTTTCAATAACTAGTTTGGTGGTAGGATCGGTATCAGATGGTTTGCGGATTCGCGGTATAATAGGAATTATCTGCCGATTACCGAAAGCCAGCAATTGTTCCAATTCATTTTCAGTTAATCTCCTGTGAGTACCCAGACCTTCCAGACCTATATATATCCTATCAGCCCCGGCTTTTAGTGCTTGTAAGGCCTGAATATAATTACTGACCGCTACGTTCAGCAATGGCAGTTTTCTAGTCCGCTGCGATGAGGAAGGTAATAGATAGGCATTTTTATGGTTAGCAAAATCATCCCAGGCAATTTTTACTTTCTGTCTTTGGGCCAGTCTCTTCTGCATTAATATATCCGTACCTCGGCGGCGAGCTTCGTTAATATCACTGAATGGCACTATAAACTCGCCAGCACCATGCACTACTAGGTTTTTCAGTACAAATGGAGTGTTGCCCATCCGGTCCAGCTTTTCTTTAAGGGTTGGTAGGTCCAATGCGCGGTTAATGGCTTTTTGAGCAGTACTGACAGTAGATACTGTTACTTCATTTTCATCTTTATCAGTGAATACCAGTCTCATAGGTCTACCTAATTCCAGATAAGCGTCGATATTAACCGGTATTCTGCTTCTAGCTTCTGACCGGATACTCTCCATCGCCTGGGAAAGAACTTTTTCATCATGAGTCTTAAAAACACGATCGCCGGGAAACACCCTGCTATCCAGCTTTATAGATATAATATCACCCTGGTCGGCCTCTGCAGCCTTTTGGCCTTTTACAAACATTTCCCGAACCACAAAGGCAGGTCCTTTACCCTTTTTCACCCATATATCAAGACCATCACCTACAATAACCTGATCATTTATTTTTATCCTGGTATTAAAATCACGGTCCTGCTCCACTACTCTTCCAATATAAACGCCGCGGTTGTTCGGTCTCTGGGTACTAAGCAGCGGAGTCAACCCCGGGGAAAAATACCCGGTAGTAAAATTTCTATTAAATATTTTCAATAAATCATTTTTCCGCTCAGCTGGTGGTTTATAATTTGGGTTTGCCTGTAACTCATCCAAAACTTCCCGGTATATGCGGGTAACAATAGCCACATATTCGGGCCTCTTCATACGTCCTTCAATCTTTAACGAACTTATTCCCGCTTCTTTAATCTCCCCCAGATAATCAAGTAAACAAAGATCCGCCGGACTTAATAAATGACGTCCCCGGCCCTCCAGGTCCATTCGGGCAGCCTTCTTTCCTGAATACAAATCGTATCCTAAACGGCAAGGCTGTGCACACCTGCCCCGGTTTCCACTTCTTCCCCCCACTATACTGCTGAAAAGACACTGTCCAGAATAACAATAGCATAAGGCCCCATGGACAAAAATCTCCAGTTCCACATCCCCGGTTTCTCCTCGAATGGTCAGTAAGTCATTATGGGAAAGTTCCCGAGCGAGGACTATACGTTTTATCCCCTGTTCACGTAGAAAATTGACTCCCTCAGAATTATGAACAGTCATCTGGGTACTGGCATGAACCCTTACCACGGGCATGGTTTTTCTTACCGCATCCATTAACCCCAGGTCCTGAACTATAATGGCATCAACGCCGTTATTATGAAGCTTGAATATATAATCCAGAACTTCCCCGAATTCATTGTTATCAATTAGCGTATTAACGGTTACATAAACCTTTCTGTCCCGTAAATGCGCATATTCAACTGCAGATTTAATCTGTTCGTTATCAAAATTCTCTGCCGATTGGCGAGCGCTAAAGCTTGTTCCTCCAACGTAGACAGCATCAGCCCCGTTTTCAATGGCAGCAACAAAAGCATCCCGGCCTCCCGCCGGTGCTAAAAGCTCCATAATAATTTAATAACCTCCAATTAATGTTTATCCTAGTAGAATTTTTAGTACAAAAGGAGTTATATCTGTAAGTGAAAAAATTTTCTCCCATTCCAGCGTCTCAATATGATTATTGATTATAAAGGTTGGAACCGGGTTCTCAGTATGTGTCCCGGTAGACAAATCTTCAATATTTCCATGATCACTAGCAATCATTATAACCATATCATTAAGATTGCTTGATTCAACAGCCGCCCGAATGAACCTGTCCAAATCTTCATAAACCTGCACCGCCATGGATAAATCCTGCTTGTGACCTATACG
>JBDKUD010000333.1:0-4407 GCA_039679805.1 Syntrophomonas sp.
TGTATAGGTATGTGAAAATGGCGGCAAATATGTTTGTCACTTGCTGCCAAATCTATCAACCGCTCATTTATTTCCGGTGGTTCAATAGAACTAAGCCGGATGCGAAAATCACCGTCCAGCTTTTCCAGCAGGTATTCTAAAAGTCTGGTAAGGTTCCAATCAGATAAATCTCTTCCATACATTCCGGTGTTTATACCAGTTAGAACAACTTCCCGGTAACCTAATAATATTAATTGTTTTATCTCCGCCAGCACAGCCTCTGGTCGTTTACTTCTAACCGGACCTCGGGCATGAGGCACGATACAGTAGGAACAGAAATTCTCACAACCATCTTCAATTTTCACAAAGGCCCGGGTACGTTTGTGGTGCTGAGAATAAATGACTGTACCAGGTATGTCTTGTCGGGTTATATCATCTGCCATAACCTGTATTCCACTGGGCGCAACTATAGATGAATCAATTATCTCGACCAGATTCTGTTTGCGGGCATTACCTACCACCAGATTTACACCCTCAAGTTCTGCCACTTGCTCGGGGTTGGTCTGCGCCAGGCAACCGGTTACAGCAATTAAGGCCTGTGGATTAGATCGTGCCGCTCTTCTGATTATTGCTCTTGATTTCTTATCACTGACATGAGTAACTGTACAAGTATTAATAATAAAAACATCAGCCGGCTGGCTGAAATCCACAACCTGATATCCATGGCTGATAAAGTCCTCTTTTAGTTGTTCTGTTTCCACCTGGTTAACTTTACACCCCAGGGTATAAAAAGCAACCGTCTTCATCCCAAATCTCCCAACTCATACATGATTATACTCGCAGCTGCCAGGCCGGCGGTTTCTGTTCTCAGGATGCGGGGGCCCAGACCGGCTGTCGCTCCCCCCCGACTTTGCACTTCTGCCACTTCCTCCGGGCTGAAGCCACCCTCCGGTCCAACCAGTAAAAATACGGTGTTGTTCTTTAGCTTATCCGCATTTTGCTCCAGAACTGTTCTCAGCCGTATTTCTGTTTCGTTCTCATATAACATAATAACCGGTGCATCTTTAATATGAGAATAACATGCCTGTAAATCCATTACCGGTTTAATTTCAGGAATTAGGTTGCGCCGGCATTGCTTACATGCCTCCCGGGCAATTGTCTGCCAGCGATTCACTTTCTTTTCTGCCTTTTCTTTATCCAAACGTACTACGGAATATTGAGTTACCACCGGATAAATAGCACTAATCCCTATCTCAACTGCCTTTTGAATAATAGTGTCCATTTTATCCCCTTTGGCTATTCCCTGTATCAGAGCTAATCGTAATTGCGGTTCCCTGTTCGCAGCTCGGATATCTTCAATTTCGCCCACCAGGGTTCCGTCTATTCGCCCCTGTAAGCGAAGATTATATTCTGCCCCGGTTCCGTCAAATGCTGTCAAAGAATCCCCCGACTTTAACCTTAAGACTCTCTCAATATGGCGAGCCTGTTCATCGTCAATAACAACTAACCTGTCAACTATATTAACATTATGGGGAGCAACAAATATTCGGTGCACAATAACCAACTCCAAGACTTAGGGTTTATGTCCTATATTACAATTTTCTGGCTGCTACACCAATCCAGTCAACATCATGTAAGACTTCCTCAATTTCGAATCCGTGGTCTTCCAGTTGTTTTTTGACACCCGGCCAGCGAGGTTCTACAATACCTGAACCGAACAAATATCCACCCGGGTGCAAATATTTAGCTACTTCCGGGATAAAGAGGGCTATAACCTCAGCAGTAATATTGGCAAAAATGAAATCCGGTTGTTGTTTCTCCAGGAATTCAATTATATTGCCCTCTGCCACCTGAATCTTATCTTCTACTCCATTAAGCTTAATATTTTCACGGGCAATTTTCACCGCCAGGTCATCAACATCCATGGCAAAAACATTAGCTGCCCCCAATTTGGCGGCAGCTATAGAAAGGATTCCCGAGCCGCAACCGGCATCTACAATTTTTTCGCCGCCGTGCATGTACTTGTCCATAAATAATAAACAAAAACGGGTGGAGGCATGTATTCCTGTCCCAAAAGCCATACCCGGATCTATGTCAATAATTACCTCATTCTCCTGGGATTCATATTCTTCCCAGGCTGGTTTTATAATTAATCGGTTACCGACCTTAAAGGTATGGTAATATTTCTTCCAGGTTTCTTCCCAGTCTTCATTTTTTATTTCATCAATACTAACCCGGCATTCTATATTAAAATTTTCCTGAACTTTCTTAAGACAAGAATCCAATTCATCCATAATATTGTTATCTTCCGGGAAATAGGCCTTAATTACTACAAACTTATGATCAAGAAAATCCGGAGAGACCGAACTGGAATTGAAAACTTCCGTATTTTCATATCTTCGGGCCGCCTGCGGGTCTTCAATAACTACCCCTCCAGAACCCAGTTTGTGAAAAATTCCTGCTATAGCTTCTACACATATGCCTTCTGTGACTACACTGAATTCTTTCCATTTCATGACACCAGAGCCTCCTAAACCTATCAGATACTATCCCATTGCATCTTTAAACTTGCCAAGCAAGCCTTTCTTGCTGGATTTCTCATCAGTATCTTCATAAAATCCCGCTAATAATTCTTTCTGCTTTTTAGTAAGCCGGGTCGGGATTTTTACGCCAACAATTACTTTAAGATCGCCAAACCGGTGACTATGCAGATGTGGAATACCCTTCCCTTTGACAGTAATAATATCACCTGGCTGAGTTCCATTAGGAATATTTAGGGTATGTTCCGCTCCACCCAGCAAGGGAACAGTCATTTCAGTTCCCAGGGCGGCCTGCACGAAATCAATATCCAGGTTGCAGATCAAGTTATACCCCTCGCGTTTAAATACCGGGTGAGAACGTACTATGACACTAATATACAGATCTCCCGGAGGTCCCCCATATATACCCTGTTCTCCCTCACCGCTAATTCGCAGGCGGGAACCGGTATCAATGCCGGCTGGTACCCGCACGTTTATTCTCCGGTTCTTCTTGACCTTTCCTGCTCCCCTACAGACACTGCACGGTTTTTCAATGATTTTACCCTCTCCACGGCACTGGTTACAAGGCCTGGAGCTTTCAAATCGTCCAAAAGGTGTATTCTGAACCGTACGCGTCTGCCCGGTTCCCTTACACTGAGGACAGGTCTTTACATTAGATCCCGGCTCGGCTCCACTGCCATGACATTTATCGCAATCCTCCACCCGGGGAACTTCAATATCCTTTTCCATGCCAAACACAGCATCTTCAAATTTTATCTCCATCCTCATTTCCCGATCAGCACCACGTTGAGGTCCAGTTTTCCTGCTGCGTCCGCCACCGCCGAAGAATAAATCAAAAATATCCCCGAAACCGCCGCCGATATCATCAAATCCAAATCCTCCGGCACCTGCATTGCGAGTAGGATCAAACGCATCATGTCCAAAACGGTCATAAGCATCCTTTTTTTGGGGGTCACTTAGGATTTCATAGGCATCATTTATTTCTTTGAACTTATCATTAGCATTAGGATCATCTTTATTTACATCCGGGTGATATTTTCTGGCCATCTGGCGGTAAGCCTTTTTAACTTCGTCCGGGGAGGCACTTTTCGATACTCCCAGCACCTCATATAAATCACGTTTTTCAGCCATTTTCCCCCACCTTCCAAAAACGGGGCAAACCCGGAAATATAAATTTTTTCCGGGTTTAGTCTCTTCCCATTTTCCCAAAATTCTCTTTAATTATAACGAAAATACTATCTCTAGCAACTTATTCGGTTACTCTATTTTTTGTCATCATCCTGAATATTATAATCAGCATCATAAACATTATCTTCCGGCTGGCCCGGCTGCTCCCCTTGCGGGTTAGCCTTTTCATACATTTTAGACGTAAATGCATATATGGCTTCCATTAAGCTATCGCTTTTTGCCTTAATATCATCATAGTCTTCGCCCTGTAAGGCAGCAGCCAAATCTTCTTTCGCGGATTCAATTTTACTCTTGGACTCCTCATCAATCTGGTCTTTATAATCCTTTAAAGTTTTATCCGCCTGGTAAACCATGCTGTCAGCGGCATTCTTAATCTCAATCTCTTTAACACGTTTCTCATCTTCTTCGGCATACTTTTCAGCATCTTTGACCATGCGATCAATGTCGTCATCCTTTAGTCCGCTGGAAGAGGTTATGGTTATTCTCTGTTCTTTATTGGTGGCCATATCCTTGGCAACCACATTTACAATTCCGTTGGCATCTATGTCGAATTTTACTTCAATCTGAGGTATGCCACGAGGAGCGGCCGGAATGCCGACCAGTTGGAATCTACCCAGGGTTACATTTTGTGCCGACATTTTCCTTTCACCTTGCAGAACATGAATATCAACCGAAGTCTGACTATCAGCTGCAGTGGTAA
>JBDKUD010000086.1:0-30859 GCA_039679805.1 Syntrophomonas sp.
AATTTCCACTGCTTCTTCAGATAAACAAGAAACAGAGCTCGAGAAAATTACCAAAGAAAACGATAAATTACATAGGAGTCTGACTGCCAATAACAAAGAGATTGATAAATTAAAAAAACAGATAAAAGCTTTAAATAGAGAAAAAACGATTAGTGAACAGGAGAAAACTAAATACAAGGAAGATATTGCCACTATGAATCAGCAATTGGTTGATAGCAGTTTACAGCAGAAAGGCCAAGGGGCTACCTATAAAGATATGGCTTTGTATTTTTCTGAAATGAAGGCTAAAGATGCCGCCGATATTTTATCGCGACTTGAGGATAAGGATATAATTGGCATATTATCTGAAATGGAGAAAGGGACCGCAGCAGATTTGCTTCAGAAAATGGATAGAAACAAAGCTGCCGGAATAGCCAGGCAGATGCTGGTTACAGCTCCTTGAGATTGTAATCTTCATCAATAGATGAATTCAAGGAAAGGGGGTGAGAAAATTGACAGGTAATATACCAATAATGGCGCAGGCTACTAAATCTGATAATAGATTGCTGTCAGGAAGGCAAAAAAATTCAAAAAATTCCTCGGGGAAAAGTATTTTTGCACAGCATCTTGAGAAAACACAAAATCATACCGCCCAGTATAAAGATAAGGTAGATGAGAGTAAATCAAAGGATGCAGCTACCATGAAAAAAAAGGCTTCAGCAATGGATGAAAATCAGCAGCAGCCAACCGATGCCAATCAGAAGTCGTGCCAGGACCCGGAAGACAGCCAGCTTAAGAAGGACAAGGTGTCCCAGATACCCGATACGGCTGTTGATGGAAACGAGGTACGGTCAGATGCAACTAATAATTCTGCAGCTACACAACCAGATCAGTGTATTGGTATTACTAGTCCTACTGCTGCAATTCTGCCAACCGAGGTATTTGATAATACCGGGCAGGGGAAAATGGCGTCTAGTGATTCAGTTATAAATGCTCAGATGACTGAGAATAGTACAAGTGGTCAATCACCGGCAACAGTCAATGAAGAAGGTACCAGTAAACAATTATTAATTAGTAATATCCGGGGAGATAAACCAGAGCAGGTTTCGACTGTGGTTATGAAGAATACTGAAAAACAGGCCGAAGATAAGAAAAACTCTGCGGGTACGGCTAATAACGGGAAGAATTCCGGCCAGATTGATATCGGCTTTCGCATCGGACTCAAAACCAGTTCGGATATGAGTACAGCCAGCAGCAAGCAAAGTGGTACCCCAACCGATGTCAAAAAAATTATTGATCTGGAAAGTTACCGTCTGCATACTGGTAAACTGGTTGAAGCTTCGGCAGGAGCCGGTGATAATCAGATAACTACTACCGGTGAAAATAATGTAATAAAAACTGACCTGTTATTGAACCAAGCTAGTATTGAACCATTAAAGAATTTTAAGGAAGTTGTTGCTGATACTGCAAAAACAAGTCAGATGCCTGACACTAAAGAAATAATGGATCAGATAGTAAAAAAGACTGACCTGATGGTTAAGCTTAATAGTTCAGAAATGCAGATTCATTTAAAACCTGAATTCCTGGGCAAGATGTTAATTAAAGTAATGGTTGATGATGGCGTAGTTACTGCCCGTTTTATTACGGAGAATCAAAATGTTAAGCAGGTGCTGGAAGCTAATCTGAACTCACTACGGCAATCTCTGGAATCAAACGGCATGAGGGTTGATAAAACTGAAGTAAGTGTCCAGTTATATAACGATGGTAATTTTAATAATTCCGGAGGCGAGCAGCAGTCCATGTGGAATCAGCAGGATTCTAACGGATATCAAGGCAGGAGTAATGAAGTCTACCATGAAGAAACAGATTGGTCATATATGGATAACATCATGGAAAAAGAACTTTTACATGATGAATTAGGTGCTCGGATCAGTGATGACGGTAAATTTGATTTTGTTATTTAGGAGGTGAAGTTGTGGAGGTAAATGAAACCACTACCAGTTATCCTTGGTTACAGACGGAAGAGAAAAAAACAAGTTCTTCGAGTACAACAAATAAAAATGATTCCCTCGGCAAAGATGACTTTCTCAAGCTATTAATTACTGAATTAAAATACCAGGATCCCATGGAACCCATGAAGGATAAGGAATTTATTAGCCAGATGGCTTCTTTTAGTTCTCTTGAACAAATGAACAATCTAAACAGCAGCTTTGAAAAATTATCGGAAAACATTACAGATAATCTGCTTCCCGGATTAATGTTGCAGCAATCCAGTAATCTTATTGGGAAAGCTGTAAGCTACGTGGATCCTGAAACCCAGCAAACTACTACGGGGACGGTTGACTCGGTAATTGTCAAACAAAGTGTTCCTTATTATGTTATAGGTGATAAGGAAGTTACGATGGCTAACATAACTAAAATAGGTTTGTCAGATAGCAGCAGCCAGCAGGTTCTTGACCAGATACTTGATCAGCTAACCATGTTAAATGAAGGATTAAATCCGGAAGGGGCGGAAACCAATGACTAACAAAGTGTTCTTTCCCCAGCCGATTCAGCCCATAACAACTGGAAAAACGGCAAAAACCGGAAAACCTGAATCAAGTAACAAGAGTACTTTTAATCAGGTACTGGAAGAAAAACTCAACCAGGATATAAAGTTCTCAAATCATGCTCAGCAACGTTTAAAGGCAAGGAATATTGAACTTAGTGACGCAGATATGAACAAATTGATTACTGCAGTAGACAAAGCCCGGCAAAAAGGAGCCCGTGATTCTTTGATCCTAATGAATGACCTGGCATTGGTAGTAAGCGTAAAGAATAATACAGTAATTACTGCTGTGGACGATCAGAGTCTGAAAAATAATGTGTTCACCAATATTGACAGTGCAGTTATAGTATAGGGCTGGACCTCTAACAGGGAGCCCGGGGTGTGGAATGAAGGAAGCACCCGATTGCATTGAAATAGAGTACGAAATTATAAATAACTTCAAGCAATATGGTTTTAAAGGAGGTCGTGTAAAAATATGATGCGTTCGATGTATGCCGCAATTTCTGGACTGAAGAATCACCAGATAAGGATGGACGTAATCGGTAATAATATCGCCAACGTAAATACTGCGGGTTATAAAAAAAGCCGGGTTGTATTTAAAGATACCTTGTACCAGAACATACGGGGTGCCTCGCAGGCAACCGGAAGCCGAGGCGGAACCAATCCAATGGGTGTCGGACTTGGTATGACTCTAAGCAGCATAGATCAGATTCATACTCCATCGCCTGCTACTACCACTAATAAGACTACCGATATGGCTATAGACGGAAATGGTTATTTTGTATTGGGGTGCGGCAGTGAAGAATATTACAGCCGGGCAGGGGCCTTTGATTTTGATAAACAAGGCTTGCTGGTAAACACATCAAATGGGTATCAGGTAAAGGGGTGGCTGGCAGATAAAGATACCCCTGATGCAGAAGGGAATTGGTCAATCGATACCACCAAATCCACCCAGGCCATTGATCTTTCAAACTATGGATCAGTAAGCCCTAAGGCAACAACCCAGATGAACTTTTCTGGTAACCTTGATTCTAACTTGGATGTACCAAAGGTCGGTACAGCTGATATTGATATTACTAAAACTGGAACCGATACCCAGTATCCCACGGACACTGACAATACAGTAATAACTTCCAAAGAAGTTTATGATTCATTAGGTAATAAAACTACATTATATTTCCGGTTTTTTAAAACAGGGACTGACCCCGGAGATGCAACCGCAACCCCTCCAGTACCGGCAACAAATACCTGGGCTTGTGATATCTGTGAAAGTCCAAATTTTGAAAAAATGACCAAGGCTGATGGAACATCAGATTATGATCCGACAACCGATTTCGAGGTCGTAGATTTATCGGCAGGAGGGGTACCTGTAGGTGGAACTAAAATCATCAGAGCGTATAATTTAAAGTTTGATTATACCGGAAGTATTGCCGATTCTACCAAGGCTCAAATTACCTTACCGATTGATAGGAGCGCCGCGGGAGCGAATAACATGAGTGTAACATTAGATTTTAGTCAGTTTACCCAGTTCGACGCTAAGTCAACTGCCTGGGCGGAATATCAGGATGGTTTTGCTAAAGGAGATTTAACTAGTTTTAATGTGGGCATAGACGGAACCATACAGGGAGTGTATTCCAACGGAATATCAAAGAACCTCGCCCGGGTAGCGATAGCCAATTTCCAGAACCCGACCGGGTTGTTACAGAAAGGAAGTAGCATGTTCCAGGTATCTAACAACTCCGGCGATGCCAGAATAGGTGCACCCGGGGAAGAAGGTATGGGAACTATTATTCCCGGATCACTGGAAATGTCAAATGTGGATATTTCCGAAGAATTTACGGATATGATTGTGACCCAGAGAGGATTTCAGGCTAATTCCCGAATAATAACCACTTCTGATGAGATGCTGCAGGAACTGGTTAATCTGAAACGATAATAGCGTTATCCGGGGGGAGGTGCCCCCGGATGAACATTTAAATTGAGGTGGCAAAATGATATACTTGACCCGCCTAAACGGGGACAAGCTTATGGTTAATATAGACTTAATAGAATTGATGGAAGAAACGCCTGATACGGTTGTTACACTTACTACCGGAAAGAAACTAGTCGTCAGGGAACCAACCCGTTGTATCAGAGAAGAAATAGCCAAATTCCGAAGATACTGTCATACCAATCTTAAAAAATAGATTTACAAGGGGGAAAGCCGTGTTGGCTGATGAAAAAACCGAGGAAACTAGTAAACCAAAATCTGGCTTTGATTTTAAAATTATCATCATAGGATTGCTTATTTTTCTGATTGCCATGGGGGCTTCATATTTTATGATGAAAAGCTTTATGGCCCCATTAATGCCTAAAGAGAAGAATGAGGTTAAGGCTATAGAGAGTGGAAACCTGGTTTCAGCTGGAGAGTTTACAACTAATATAAATGATGTAGCAGGAACCAGATATCTGAAAGTTGAAGTCTACGTCCAGATATCTGACAAAAAAGTGCAGGAATCAATCGAGCAGTATATGCCCGTAATTAAAGATAGTATTTTAAGCATTATCTCGTCTAAAACAGCTGCTGACTTGGATGTAAGAAACCGTAATAACCTTAAAGCCGAGATTAAGAAAGACCTTAATTCAAAGATTGGCGGTAATGTTATACAAAATGTATATTTTACTAATTTTATTATGCAATAATTATAACCTGAGGGGAGGGTTATAATGAGCGAGGTCCTGTCCCAAAATGAAATCGATGCTTTACTGTCTGCTTTAAGCAGCGGGTCTGTCGACGCCGATGAATTGAAACAGGAACAGACTCGTAAGAAGGTAAAGGTATATGACTTTCGCAGGCCTAATAAATTTTCCAAGGACCAGATTCATACCTTACAGGTAATATATGAGAATTATTCGCGTTCCCTGGGAACCTATTTGTCGGCCCAATTGCGAGCTCCGGTACAAATGGAAGTATTATCAGTGGAGCAATTGACTTATGAAGAATTTATAAGATCAATTCCGAATCCGACAATTTTAGGAGTTTTTTCTCTTTATCCTCTGGAAGGAAACGCCATTATGGAAATAAACCCTAATTTGGGCTTTGCATTCCTAGATCGACTTTTGGGTGGTCCCGGGCTTTCACCGGCACGAACCAGAGGTCTAACGGAAATAGAACAGACTGTAATGGAAAGGTTGGGCCAGTTGATGCTGGACCATTTAAAGGAACCCTGGGAAGGAATAATTGAACTGGAACCGGTTTTGGAAAGGATTGAAACCAATCCTCAATTTACCCAGCTAGTTTCTCCTACAGAAGTTATGATGATTGTATCTCTGGAAACTAAAATGGGAGAAATACTGGGTATGATTAATATTTGCGTTCCATTCCTGGTGATGGAACCAATTATGAGTAAACTGAGTGTACATTTCTATTATTCTTCTTCGGCTCAAAAAATAGCACCGGAAAACGTACAGGCTATAAGAGCGAAATTAGAAAACTCATTTGTACCGGTAAAAGCCGTTTTAGGAAGAACAATTATTACAGTTAAAGATCTGTTGGAACTATCGGTAGGAGATGTCATACCTGTAGAAAGAGAAGTCAGGGAGGACATGGAGGTTCTGATTGGTCAAAAAACCAAGTTCTGGGGGAAACCAGGGACATCCGGGAACAGGTTATCTATCCAAATTACCCGGGTGGTTGAGGAGGAAAGTGAATATGAGTGATGGTATCCTGTCCCAGGAAGAAATAGATGCCCTCTTAAACGGAGGAAGTACAGCCAGTAGTCCCAGCACTGAAATAAATAACAATAATATGGATATAACTGATTTTGAAAAAGATGCCCTGGGGGAAATTGGAAATATAAGCATGGGTACTTCAGCGACTACTCTTTCTACATTATTAAACCGTAAAGTGTCCATTACTACCCCTAGTGTAGCGGTTATTTCCAAACAAAAACTTGAAGCTGATTATCCTTTACCCTATCTGGTAATTGAGGTCAAATATACTCAAGGTCTTGATGGCACTAACGTACTTGTTATGAAAGAAGAAGATGCTTGTGTAATTGCTGATCTAATGATGGGCGGAGATGGCATATCCGGAATTACGTCACTGGATGAAATCAAACTGAGTGCGGTTGGTGAAGCCATGAATCAGATGATGGGTTCAGCTACCACCAGTCTTTCATCTATGTTTAATACCAGAATAGATATTGCTCCCCCGAATTTAACTTTAGTTGACCTGGGTAAAGACCACATTAATGTATCTACCAGTTATGAAGATTTGGTACAAATAAGATTCAAAATGGAAATTGAGAATCTGATTAATAGTGAGATAATGCAGATAATCCCCCTGGAAGCGGTTAAGAAGATGATTGACAGTCTAATGGGAAATGTGGATGCCGAAGCAAGCTTAGAAACTGCTATTGAACCTCCCCCGGCTAAACAGATTGAACCTCAACCGGTAAGGACCATGCCGCCGCTTAGTATTCAGCCCGAAATACATGAAACATCCCAGGTGGCAGAACCAATGTGGAGTCAGGAAGCATATAATGATATTCCAACCGGTGTAAAAAAAGGCGAAAGGGTAACTGTCCAACAGGTTCAATTTGCTCCCTTGATGGATAATGCTACTGCTAATATGCCTCAGAATATTGGACTCATCATGGATGTACCCCTGGATGTTTCTGTCGAATTAGGAAAAACTCGCAAAACAATAAAAGAAATACTAGAATTAAACCAGGGTTCAATTATACAATTAGATAAGATGGCAGGTGAGCCGGTTGATCTGATGGTCAATGGAAAATTAATTGCCAAAGGTGAGGTAGTAGTTATAGATGAAAACTATGGAATAAGGATAACTGCAATAATAAGTCCTATGGACAGAATGAATAAACTGCAATAAATGAGGAGGTTAACAATGGGCAGGAAAATTTTAGTATGTGACGATGCTGCATTTATGAGAATGATGATCAAAGACATTCTTACCAAAAACGGGTATGAGGTAATAGGCGAAGCAGAAAACGGTGCAATTGGGGTAGAAAAGTATTTTGAGCTCAAACCTGATCTGGTAACCATGGATATCACCATGCCGGAAATGGATGGAATTGCTGCGGTTAGACAGATAAAATCCACTGATGCCTCAGCTCGGATAATAATGTGCAGTGCCATGGGTCAGCAGGCTATGGTTATAGATGCTATTCAGGCTGGTGCTAAGGACTTTATTGTTAAACCATTTCAACCTGAACGGGTATTAGAGGCGGTAAGTAAAGCACTCGATTAGGATGTGACAGCAAATGAATAGTATTCGCAGGCGTCATTCTATGGCACTCATTATTATTTTAATGTTTTTATTTGTTTTTGTTACTAATGTGATAGCAGTTGAAAAGTTTAGTGATTTAAATCAGGAACTAACTAAACAAGACACGCCTAGTACCCAGAACCAGAGCAACTTGCTTTGGAATTTCTTTAAATTAATTATTGTTCTGGGACTGTTAATAGGTGCTGCTTGGTCTATTATTAAATTATTTGGACGCCAGGTTAATACCAGGATGCAGGGGACCTGGCTGCATTTAGTGGATGAGGTATTATTGGGGCAAAACCGAGGACTGGTGTTATGTGAAGTAGCTGGTAAGATATATGCTATAGGGGTTACTGATCATAGTATCAATCTACTTTTTGAATTGAATGATCCCCAACTGGTGCAGGAAATAAGTGAAACAAATCTGGAAGAACTAATTCAGAGAAAAGACCCTATTCAGGATATTAAAGATAAACTAAGAGGTTTATTAAGGTTTAAGCAGCATTCACCGCTGCCCGGGAAGAACTTCCACATACTTATGGAAGAACAGTCCATAAAACTACATAATATATCGCAGCAGGATATATCCAGGGTGATAAATGAAAAAAGAAGTGGTTTAGATGAGTAGATTAAAATTTCCTGTTTATTATCTAATTATAATAATCGCTGTGTTATGTATATCATACATATTCCCCGGTCAGGTTTCGGCAGCGCCCATCCAAATACCTAATGTTAATTTACAGATTGGGGGAGGTTCTGCTGACAATCCGGCTAACCTCTCTACTACTCTGCAATTAATTATACTTTTAACGGTTTTATCTCTCGCTCCGGCCATACTTATCCTGCTAACATCATTTACCCGGATAATTATCGTACTGTCTTTTATCCGTAGTTCTCTGGCTACTCAACAGATGCCTCCTAACCAAATTCTAATTGGACTGGCCCTGTTTCTAACTTTTTTTGTCATGGCCCCGATTTTTCAACAGGTTAATTCTGAAGCGGTGCAACCATATCTTAAAGGTGAGATTACTCAGCAAAAGGCGTTCTCTACTGGAATGAAGCCTCTTCGCACCTTTATGTTTAAACAGACCAGAGAAAAAGATCTGGCCCTTTTTGTGAAGATGGCCAAAATAAAACGGCCGCGTAATTTTAATGATATACCCAATTATGTTCTAATCCCTAGCTTTGTTATTAGTGAATTAAAAACTGCCTTCCAGATAGGCTTTGTAATTTTTGTACCCTTTCTAGTGATCGATATGGTGGTTGCCAGTGCCCTAATGTCAATGGGCATGATGATGTTGCCTCCAATGATGATTTCATTACCGTTTAAGATATTGCTCTTTGTGCTTGTAGATGGATGGAATCTGGTTATTCAATCATTAGTAATGAGTTTCCGATAAGGAGGAAAGAGTAAATGTTTGAGGATGTAGTATTAAATATTGCCAATCAAGCTATTTTAACTACTCTTATCGTTTCTGCCCCTTTGTTGGGTATAACCCTTTTGGTTGGATTAATAATAAGTATTTTACAGGCTACCACTCAGATTCAGGAGCAGACTTTGGTGTTTGTACCCAAAATTGTTGTCGCCCTTTTAATAATAGTAGTGCTGGGACCGTGGATGTTAAATATCCTTACTACGTTTACTTATGAACTCTATGCCAGTATTCCTCAATTAGTATCATTATGATAGGATGGTAGATTTTCGTGCCATTTGCTATTGATGGTTTTCTAATGGTATTCGGCCGTTTAACAGGATTGTTTTTAAGTGCTCCGGTATTTGCCAGCAAACAAATGCCTGGCCGTATTAAAGTATTGATTATACTGGTGCTGTCTGCTTGTATGGCGTATTTTGTACCGATAAAATATGCGGTAAACCTAAGCACCCCGGGTATTTTCATAGGGGCTTTGGCAGGAGAGGTTTTTATTGGTTACACTATTGGATTTGTAGCTTATGTTGTTTTTGGAGCCATTCAGCTGGCGGGTCAAATTATGGATATGCAAATGGGCTTTGGTATAGTAAATGTGGTTGATCCCCAATCAGGAACGCAGATACCGTTGATGGGTAATCTTAACTATTTAATATCGCTGCTGGTTTATCTTTCCTTAAATGGTCACCATTACTTGCTGGAGGCAGTAGCCCAGAGTTATCAGGTGATTCCGGTACTAGGGGCAAGTATTAACCACCATTTTATGGACCTTATAGTTGAAATAACAGTAAGTATGTTTGTTATTGCAGTAAAAATATCAGCCCCCATTGTTATTGCTATTATGGTTACAGACATCGCGATGGGATTTATAGCCCGAACTGTTCCGCAAATGAATGTTTTTATAGTAGGCATGCCACTTAAAATCTTTATAGGCCTAATAGCTTTATCAATAATGATACCAATTTATATATGGCTGACTGAAATCTTGTTTGCACAGTTTTTCGAATATCTTGATCAGATTATTTTAGCTTTGGGGCTTTGAAAATGGTATGGGCGAATTACAACGTTATTTAATTAATTTACAGTTGTTTGCAGCAGACGACAGCGGGGAAAAGACCGAACAAGCTACACCGCGCAGGCGGGAAGAAGCCAAGAAGCAGGGGCAGGTATTCAAAAGTACCGACCTAAATTCGGCCATTATACTACTGGCTGGTTGTTCAGCTCTATTTATTAGTTTTCCCTATATGCTCAGCCAGTTGGAAGGGTTTACATCACTTTATTTACTAAACCGGACCCTGGAAGATATTAATAATGAGTATGCCTATTTTTTACTATTAGAAGTGCTTTGGCTTCTAGCCAAAATGTTGTTACCGGTTTTCCTGGCTACTTTTATAGCAGCTTTATTAATTACCTATTTACAGGTGGGGTTTGTTTTTAGCAGTGAGGCCCTGCTCCCTAAAATGGACCGGATTAACCCTATTGAGGGGTTTAAGAGGATATTTTCCATACGCGCTTTGGTCGAATTGGTAAAATCTCTTTTGAAAGTATCAGTTGCCGGTTATATAGTCTATTCGGTCATAAAAAAATACATATATGTCTTTCCGAAATTTGTAGATATGGAGTTGTTGGCAACCATAAATACTTTGGCTAGTATTATTCTGGAAATGGCATTAAAGGTAGGAATAGTTTTTTTAATCATAGGAGTAATAGATTACATATACCAATGGTACGAATATGAAAAGTCCCTCAAGATGAGTAAATATGATGTAAAACAGGAATTCAAGCAGGTGGAAGGGGACCCCCAGGTAAAATCCCGGCAGAGGCAAATTCAACGTGAAGTAGCTATGAAAAGAATGATGGCCGAGGTTCCTAAAGCGGATGTAGTAATAACTAACCCCACCCATTTTGCGGTGGCCTTAAAATATGATGTTACCAGTATGACTGCACCTACGATAGTTGCCAAAGGTCAAGACTTTATAGCCAAAAAAATCCGTGAAGTAGCTGAAGAAAACAGGGTAGTTATAGTTGAGAATCCACCCTTAGCACGTACCCTGTATCATACCCTGGAAATCGGTGATGTTGTTCCCGAAGAACTTTACCAGGCAGTGGCTGAAGTACTAGCTTTTGTTTACAAGCAGAAAAAAGTAGTGATGTAATTTGGAGGATAAATAGTGGAACAAAGTACCGGGTGGTATCAAAAAGTACTTAATAATAGCGATATATTAGTTGCAGTACTGGTTATCAGTATAATAATGATGATGATCGTTCCAATAAACTCTGCCCTTCTGGATGTACTGTTAACTTTTAATATTAGCTTTTCGTTGATAATTCTATTAGTGGCTATGTTTAATACTGATCCCCTTGATTTTTCTGTTTTTCCAGCCTTGCTTCTGGTAATGACTCTGTTTCGATTGTCCTTAAACATATCTACCACCAAATTAATATTGCTTAATGGTTCAGCAGGAGAAGTTGTGGCTGCTTTTGGTTCCTTTGTAGTTGGGGGCAATACCGTAGTCGGGCTCGTCATATTCCTGATTATTGTAGTTATCCAGTTTATCGTTATTACCAAAGGGGCAGAAAGAGTTTCGGAAGTTGCGGCCCGGTTTACCCTGGATGCTATGCCGGGTAAACAGATGGCTATTGATGCAGATCTGAACGCCGGCCTTATCAATGAGGAAAAGGCCCGGGAACGAAGGGACAAGATTCAGCGGGGTGCGGATTTCTATGGAGCCATGGATGGTGCCAGTAAATTTGTCAAAGGTGATGCCATCGCTGGGATTATAATTATTATTATTAATATAATCGGTGGATTAGTAATTGGCATGGTACAAAGAGGAATGGCTTTTACCGATGCTACGCAAGTATATACCATCTTAACAGTTGGTGATGGCCTGGTAACGCAAATACCGGCATTGTTAATTTCTACCGGTACCGGTATAGTTGTAACCCGGAGCGCTTCAAAATTCAGCCTGGGTAGGGATGTTACTTCCCAATTATTATCAACTCCCAAGGCCCTGGGAATAGCTGCTGTGGTTCTGGTGGTGCTGGGCACTATTGGCCTCCCCCGTCTTCCCATGTATTCCCTGGCAGTTTTATTTGGATTCCTTTCTTTTACCTTTAGAGGTTCCACTGCTGAAATGGATGAAGAACAAGAATTAGAAGATGTTCAGGAAGCGGAAGAAATAAAGAAACCTGAAAATGTGGTGGAACTGCTGCAAGTAGAGAAAATGGAAATGGAACTCGGTTACGGGCTAATTCCGTTGGTAGATTCTGAACAGGGCGGAGACCTGCTGGACCGTATTGTAATGATTAGAAGACAATGTGCTGTGGAACTGGGCTTTATTGTTCCTCCTATTCGCATCCGGGATAACATGCAGCTTAAACCTAATGTTTATGTAATTAAAATTAAAGGAATGGAACTTGCAACCGGGGAATTAATGCTGGACAACTTCCTGGCTATAGGTCCGGAGATTGACAATGATCCTGAATTGCCGGGGGTGGATACCATGGAACCTGCTTTTAACTTACCTGCCCGGTGGATAGATACAGCCCAGAAGGACGAGGCGGAAACCAGAGGTTATACAGTGGTTGATCCTCCCTCAGTTTTGGCTACTCACCTTACGGCAGTAATAAAATCACATGCCTTTGAATTACTGGGACGACAGGAAATTCAAAATATCCTTAACTATGTTAAAGAACAGAATTCAGCTGTGGTGGAAGAATTAATACCTGATCTAATGAGCGTAGGGGATATTCAAAAGGTTCTAAGTAATCTATTAAAAGAACAGGTATCAATACGGGATATGGTTACTATACTGGAAACCCTGGCTGATTATGCCAAGTTAACTAAAGATAACGATGTATTAACTGAATATGTACGTCAAGCTTTAAAACGGAATATTACCAGACAGTATATAGATAAAGATAATCATCTATCAGTACTTACACTTGATCCGGGCCTGGAAGAGAAATTACGTGCTTCTGTCCAGCAGAGTGATTTTGGTTCCTATTTGGCTGTTGACCCGGATATAGCCCAGGGAATGATTGATAAACTTGTTTCTCAGCATGACACTCTCATGCGTAAAGGTCTTACTACTGTGATTCTATGTGCCCCGGTATTAAGAATTTATTTTAAGCGGTTAATAGATCGTTTTATACCTAATCTGGTGGTACTCTCTTATAACGAGATTGAATCAGACGTAAATGTGGAGGTTATGGGGATGGTTTCATATGAGGATTAAAAAATACGTAGCCAATGATTTTCAAGAGGCAATCAAAAGGGCTAAAAAAGAAATGGGGCAGGATGCCATAATATTACATACCCGTCATATTAGGAAGGGTGGGATATTAGGCCTTTTTACCCGTCCCCAGGTGGAAATAACAGTAGCTATGGATGATACTCTGCAAGTTGATAGGGACAGATACAGAAATAATTCTATACCTAATCCTGCTCCGGTTATTCCTGCTTCTTCCAAAAATACAGTTAAAATGGCGGAGACAGCAGCTAGTGTTGAACCAATGTTACAGGAACCAGAAGTTGTCCAAGAAATTCAGAAAATGAAAGACATAATGTCAGATATAAAATCTAAAATGTTTGAAGTTGAATCAATGAAAGGTGTCTCCGAACAGGTGGAATCATTTTATAATTTGCTTATAAGTAACAATGTAAGTAAAGATATAGCTTTGAAGATAGCCAGTAATGTGGAATCAAGACTACCAGCAAATAAAGACGTAGACCAGAATTGGGTCAGGGAAGTATGTTTGCATACATTACAGGAGTATATTACTGATATTAAACCGATTAAGACGGAAGCTGAAAAGAAAGGCAAGGTGGTGGCTATGATCGGTCCTACCGGGGTTGGTAAAACTACTACTATTGCCAAGTTGGCAGCTAATCTAACCTTTCTGGAAGGTAAGGAAGTAGCGTTAATAACTCTTGATACTTATAGAATTTCCGCTGCGGATCAATTACGAACCTTTGCAGAAATTATAGGTATTCCTATCAGGGTAGTCTTTACTCCCAATGATCTTCTTGATGCTATCGAAGAATTCAGAGACAAGGATGTAATTTTTATTGATACTGCCGGACGTAGTCCTTTCAACGATGAACATATGGAGGAACTTAACCAGTTTGTTAACATTGCTCAACCAGATGAGACTATTCTGGTAATGAGCGTCACAACCAGCAGTAGTAACCTGATAAGTATATTTGAGCGATTTAATATTATGAAAATTGATAAATTAATTTTTACCAAGCTTGATGAGGCCGATAATTATGGACAGATATTAAATACTATTCATGAAATAAAAATCCCGGTAGCTTATTTTGCAACCGGACAAAACGTTCCTGATGACATCGAAGTACCTGAGCCGTTGGGTTTTGCCAGGATGCTTTTGAGAAAGGATGAAACCTTATGAAAGACCAGGCTGAAAAACTACGGGAGAAAGCTTTAAAAGTAAGAAAGCAAATTGAAGCTGAATTAAATCAGGAACTAAAACAGACCAGGGTAATTGTTGTTACCAGTGGTAAAGGGGGAGTGGGTAAAAGTACCCTGTCTCTCAATATTGCCTTAAGTATATGTTCTATGGGGAAGAAAGTAGTGTTAATGGATGCAGACCTGGGGATGGCCAATATTGACATTATGCTGGGTTTGGTTCCCGAATATAATCTTTATCATATGATGCTGGATAGAAAAAGCTTAAAGGATATTATTGTCTCTGGACCCGATGGACTGAGTATTATTCCGGGAGGTTCGGGAATAAGCGAACTAGCTAATCTGAAAGAAGATCAGCTTAGGCGAATTCTGGTTGAACTGGGAAAACTAGATGGTGATTATGACTATATGATAATAGATACCGGGGCGGGCATATCCAATAATGTAATCAGTTTTGTGATGGCTTCCAATGATGTAATAGTTATTACTACTCCAGAACCTACATCACTTACCGATGCTTATGGTATTGTTAAGATTGCTGCCCGGGATAGCTTTAAAGGTAATATGTATCTGGTTGTTAATCGGGTTACCAATGATACTGAAGGAGTATTGGTGGGAGAAAAATTAAGGATTGTCATTAAGAAATTCCTTGATATGGATATTAAGGTCCTGGGATTTATTGCCAACGAGCCGTTGATTGAAGAAGGAATAAGACGACAGGAAGCATTTATTAAAGCTTTTCCCAAGAGTATGGCCGCTGCCGATATAACCCGAATTTCCAGGAATCTAGTTAGAGGATTTGATGAAGATGACCCGGATTATAATTTGGTTTCCAGACCGGGTGGAATAAAAAATTTCTTTAAGAAGTTTTCAGCTTTTAACCGCAGCAAACGATAATGGAGGGTAGTAATGAAAGCTAATGATCTCAGGGAAAATCAATTAATAGAAATTGAAGTAGATACCGATTCCAATGAACAATTATTATTACCCAGCAGGATAGAGGAAGTAGTTGATAACTACTTGCATGTTTCAGTACCTATGTACCGTGGTACCATCCTACCCTTAAGAGTTGGGGAAACCATAAAGATATATATTAACTTTAATGATAATACTTATGTTTTTTATGCCTTGGTGGTTGGGAGGAAATGGAATAAAATACCACTATTAATTATTGAAAAACCAGATCAATTTATAAAGATTCAGCGTCGTGGGTTTTTGCGGCTTCCTGTGGCGGTTCCTATAAAATATCGCCCGGCAGGTGAAAATACAGAACTTTATGACGGCGTAACTGTTGATATCAGTGGTGGAGGAGCACTTTTATCAACTCAATGTTCTATTGAAGAAGGGCAGATTTTAGAGATGGAAATAGATTTACCTGATAGAGAACCGGTGTTTTGCAGAGCACGGGTGATAAGGCTTTTAGAAAGAAGAACCCGTGAAGGTCAAATTAACAAGGCAGCGTTGCAATTTAGTGAAATAATCGAAGGAAAGAGAGATAAAATAATAAATTTTATATTTGAAAAACAGCGGGAATGGATAAAGAAAGGCCTCCGGCAATAATAAGGGAGGGAACTGTTATAAACAAAATTAAAGTTCTGGTAGTTGATGATTCGCCTTTTATGAGAAGAATAATTTCCGATATTATTAATAGTGATCCGAATATCGAGGTAATTGGAACAGCCAATAATGGCAACGAATGTCTTATTAAGATACAACAGTTGAATCCTGATTTAGTTACATTGGATATCGAGATGCCTGTTTTAGATGGACTAACCGCATTAAGAAGAATTATGGAAGTTAACCCGTTGCCAGTTATTATGGTAAGCAGCTTAACCGGGAGTGGCGCTGAACAAACTATCAATGCACTTAATTGGGGTGCGGTTGATTTTATAACCAAACCCTCAACCCATTTTTTAACAAGTATTGACAATATTAAATCGGATTTGATAAGAAAAATTAAAATGGCAGCAGGTACCAGGAAAAAATTGCAGAAACCTTATATAATTCCTAGAATTAATGATTTGCCTTTGGATAGTCCTAATAAAACAATTACCACTGGCAGGCTGTTGAATAAATTAATACTGATTGGTACGTCTACCGGTGGACCTAAGGCTTTACACCAGGTTTTGCCAGGTTTCCCTGCCGATTTGGATGCCGGGATTCTAATAGTACAGCATATGCCTCCTGGTTTTACCAAGTCTCTGGCAGATAGGCTTGATTCCATTTCCCGGATTAAGGTTAAAGAAGCCCAACAAGGCGAAAAGATTGTTCCGGGATGTGCATATGTAGCACCTGGAGATTTTCATCTGACGGTTGCGAGTACAAAAAATTTGAAAGACAAGGAATTGATAATCAATCTAACTCAAACCGAACCATTGAGAGGACATAGACCATCAGTTGATGTAATGCTCGATTCGGTAGCCAAGGAATTCTGGGCGCAAATGGTTTGTGTAATAATGACTGGTATGGGTCAGGATGGCTCCCAAGGATTAATAAATATCAAAAATAAAGGTGGGAAAATAATAGCGGAAGACCAGTCCACCTGTATTGTATATGGTATGCCTAAAGCGGCTGCGGAAACAGGTAAAGTTGATAAAGTGGTGCCCTTGCCGCGAATAGCTGATGAGGCTTTAAAGATGCTCAAAACTGTTAGCAGATAGTGACAATATTTTGAATAGAGTAAATAATTGGTTAAATAGAAATAGTCTTCGGGAGGTGGTTTATTAATGAAAATGGATATGTCACAATACCTGGACGTTTTTCTGGAAGAAAGTAAGGAGCATCTGGGGAGTTTGAATCAGAAACTTCTTCTGTTGGAGAAAGACGCTGGGGACATAGACAGTCTTAACGAAATTTTTCGGGCTGCTCATACCTTAAAAGGTATGTCTTCCACTATGGGATTTGAGGATGTGGCCGACCTTACTCATCACATGGAGGATGTGCTGTCTGATTTAAAGGAAGGGATATTGAAAGCTGGTTCATATGTTGTTGATATTTTATTTAAGTGTTTTGACCGGTTACAGTTGATGATAGACAATATTGAATCCGGTAATTCCGGTGAGATGGATAATTCTGATCTTTTAAACACTCTTAAGAATATTAAGTCAGGAAGTTATGAAGCGGCAGCTATACTGGAACCCTCAGCTAACTACGATTCTGAAGAGACTTTAAGGGATACCGAAAATGACTCCGGGCTGTTTGCCTTAAACGATTATGATATTACGATTTTGCAGGAAGCAGTCGGCCGGGGATTTAACATACTATACATAAAAATTGAAGTTAGTCCGGAATGTCTAATGAAAGCAGTACGAGCTTTTATGGTTTTTAAAGCTCTGGAGGAGGATGGAGAAGTAATAAAATCTGTACCTCCGGCGCAAGAACTTGATGAAGGGAAATTTAATGGCGGATTTGAAATATTCATGATTTCTAAAACGAACCCGGATACTCTGGTAAGCCAGATTAACAATATTTCAGAAATAGAAGTAGTCAGCTTGAAGGAAATTGATATTAATTCTTTAACCGTTGCTAAAACTGGAATAAACTTAACAACGCCGGTAACAGAAAACGATGAGACGGTCAGTAATGGAGAAGTTACCAATAAGAAGGCACATAAAATTAAGCAAACTGTAAGGGTTGATATAGACAAGTTGGATAACCTGATGAACCTGGTTGGTGAACTGGTAATGCACAAGGGACGGCTTGAACAGATTGGCAGTAGTCAGAAAATGCCGGCGTTACATGAGACCATAGAACAAATAGATAGAATTACCACTGATCTTCAGTCGGTAGTAATGAAAGTTCGTATGGTCCCTATTGAACAGGTATTCAATCGTTTCCCGCGAATGGTCAGGGATTTGGCCAAAGATTTACATAAAGAAATTGACTTTATAATTGAAGGCAAGGAAACGGAGCTTGACCGTACCGTTATTGATGAGATAGGCGATCCGCTCGTTCATTTACTTCGTAATGCAGTTGATCATGGACTTGAATCTCCTCAGGAAAGGGAGAAAAAGGGAAAATCCCCCGTTGGAGTGGTTTTACTTAGAGCCCGGCATGAAGGCAACAATGTTTTTATTGAAGTTGAAGACGATGGTGCTGGTATTGAGGTCGAAAGAGTCCTGCAGCGGGCAGTGGAAAAAGATTTTGTAACCGCTAAACAAGCGGAACAGATGACTAGAGATGAGACCATTGATTTGCTCTTTAGCTCTGGTTTCAGTACATCAACTAATGTGACCGATGTCTCCGGGAGAGGTGTTGGTTTGGATGTTGTTAAAACTAAGATTGAATCCCTTAACGGGGAAATTTTTATTGATTCCAAACCTGGATTGGGAACCAGGTTTAAAGTTAAATTGCCATTAACCCTGGCGATTATCCAGGCCTTAATGGTTTCTATAGGTAATGAGATTTATGCAATTCCACTTAGTTCGGTAGATGAGACTACTATGATAACCAAAACAGATATAAAAATGGTACAAAATCAAGAGGTAATCGTATTAAGGGGGACCGTACTTCCCTTGTTACGATTGGCTAACCTTTTAGAGGTAACCGATCACTCTAATTGCGAAGATGAAATGTATGTGGTAGTCGTCCGCAGGGGTGATAAACAAATTGGGTTGGTAGTTGATACCTTAATTGGTCAGCAGGAAATTGTTATTAAGTCCCTGGGTAAAATCTTGGGAGGTATTCCCGGAATTGCAGGTGCAATAGTTGCAGGTGATGGAAATGTAAGGCTTATACTCGATATCACAACGCTTTATTAGAATGGGGGTGCTGTCTATGGCAGATTCAGTTGAGCTTACTACTGCGAGTTCATATTCCAAAGATAATGAGGTTCAAGTAGTTGCCTTTCAACTGGGAAATGAAGAATATGCGGTAGATATATTGAATGTACAGGAAATTAATCGTATGTTACATATTACCCGTGTACCTCGAGCCAACCAGTTTATCGAAGGCGTAATTAATTTACGAGGGAATATAGTCCCGGTAATTAATTTACATAAAAAATTTCAGCTTCCGGTATTTGGGGATGAAGAAGAAAAACGGATTATAGTATTTCAATTTGAGGATATCGGGGTGGGGATAATTGTAGACAAGGTATCTGAAGTCCTAAAGATTACAGATAGTCAGATTGAAGAAGCAGGCAATGTTTACAAATCGTTTGATTCAGAATTTATTAAAGGAATTGCTAAAGTGGATGACAGATTATTAATACTGCTTGATTTACAGAAAATGCTGGCATTAGAAGCTCAATAAAGTTAGAGGTGACAGACAGATTGGCTGAAGATTTTAATGAATTATCCGGTTTGCAGATCGATGCATTAAGGGAAATAAGCAATATCGGAGCTGGAAATGCAGCAACCGCACTTGCGCAAATGGTTAATGCCAAGATTGACATGAATGTACCAATGGTAAAAATACTTCCATTTTCAGAGATACCTGAAATGATTGGTGGCGCAGATCGGCATGTGGTTGGGATTTATTTAACCGTTAGCGGATCGGCTCCTGTTAGTATTCTTTTTATATTGCCTGTGGAAAGTGCTCATATTTTAGTAAATATGTTAATGGGGCAGGCTGCCGGTAATGATGAATTTGGAGAGTTCGATGATATGGAAATATCTGCTATGATGGAAGTAGGTAATATTATTTCCGCAAGTTATCTAAATGCTTTATCTATGTTTACTCAAATTATGTTCGTGCCATCGGTTCCTGCTTTAGGAGTTGATATGGCTGGTGCTATATTAAATGCTATTCTGGCTCAATTTGGACAGATAGCTGATAACGTTTTGGTTCTTGAAACTTCGTTCAAGAAGGACGAGCAGGACGTAGTTGGTAATTTTTTCTTATTACCGGAACCGGACTCGCTTAATAAATTATTATCTGCGCTTGGGGTGAGTTATTAATGGCTAATATTTATCAGGTTGGAATGGCTGATTTAAAAGTGGCTAAGGCGCCAGATAAACTGATGACTGCTGGTCTTGGTTCTTGTATCGGCATATGCTTGCTGGATAAGAACTCAAAAATAGGAAGCTTGACACATATAATGCTGCCATCCAGTGCCCAGGCTAAGAACAACCAGAATAAGGCTAAGTTTGCTGATTCTGCTATTGAATTGGTACTACAGGAAATGAAGAGATCTGGGGCCAATATCAGCAGGGTGGTCGCAAAAATTGCCGGCGGAGCGCAGATGTTTAAATTCACCGGTGAAAGTGACATTATGAAAATTGGAGAACGTAATTCAATAGCTGTAGTAGAAAACCTTGCCAAACACAATATAAAACTTCTTGCTAAGGATGTCGGTGGAAATTACGGCAGAACCATTACTTTTGATCCAGAAACAGGTGATTTGTTAATTAGAACAATCGGGCATGGGGAGCGAATTGTCTGAGATGAATGATAACTTGAGCATGTTGTGGGTTCAATATAAAGAATGTCAACATTATGAAGCTCGAGATGAACTAATAATTCATTATGCTCATATGGTAAAGTATGTTGCCAACAGATTGGCTATCAATCTATCATCTTTAGTGGATAAAGATGAACTAATTTCCTATGGTATTGAAGGACTAATAGATGCTATTGAAAAATTTGATCACAAGAGAAATATAAAATTTGAAACTTATGCCATTACTAGAATCAGAGGTTCCATGATAGATGGTTTAAGAGCGATGGACTGGGTACCTGTTTCTGTTAGACAAAAAAGTAAAGAACTTGAAAAAAACTATTCCATTTTAGAGGCTAGGCTAGGCCGGGCGGCCACAGATTTAGAGGTCGCAGAAGAAATGGGAATAAGTGTTGATGAACTGGCAGTATTATTAAGGGAAGTTGCTGCAACTACGATAATATCACTAGATGATTTTTTACCTGGTGATGATGGTGAAGAAAAGAAGAAAAGAATTATTGATATGCTGGAAGATGATAAAGCCGGTGATGGCCTCGAAATTGCAGAGTTTTCGGAGGTTAAGGAGCTTTTGGCCAGGTCAATTTCCAGGTTGCCTGAAAAAGAGAAGACGGTAGTTTATTTATATTACTATGAAGGCTTGAATCTTAAGGAAATTGGGGCCGTATTGAGTTTATCGGAATCAAGAATATCTCAGCTGCATACCAAGGCCATACTTAGATTGCGGGGAAGTCTTAGTAAGAAAAAATACTTGGTTATGTAGTAGGGAAGAAATGGGGGGTGTCTAATGGAGAGTATTCAGGAAAATATGGACGGTCAGGCAAAGATCCTAATTGAGAATGGGAGAATGACCGCTTATTTGGAAATTGGTGCTCCCTCAGGGAATGGGAAACCATGTACTAAGGAAGATATAAAGAAAGCATTAGGAGAATGCAACGTAGTTTTTGGTATAGACGAGGAAAAAATTAATGATGCTTTGCTGGAGCAAAATTGGGGTAAATCACTAGTCATAGCTCGGGGTACTCCACCACAAAATGGCTCTGATGCTAAGATAATTTATAAGTTCCCTTTGACCATGGAAAGAATGGCCCCGAAAGTTGATGAAAAAGGTAACGTTGATTACCACAATTTGGGCTTGATACATAATGTCAAATTTGGGACTGAACTGGTTGAACGGATACCGCCTACAGAAGGAGCCCCGGGGATGGATGTTACCGGCCAAGAAATACCTGCCAAGAAGGGTAAAGATTTACGTTTGCCCAAAGGCAAAAATACGGTTGGTGATCAAAATGACACTCGGCTTTATTCCAGCATAGATGGTAATGTAAGAATTAAAGATGATAAAGTAGTTGTTGATTCTATTTTTCAATTGAATAGTGATGTAGATTTTGCTTCCGGGAATATAGATTTTATAGGCAATGTCCTTATTAATGGAAATGTATCCAGCGGGTTTAAGGTTAGCGCTGGCGGAGATATTGAAGTGCAAGGCTTTATAGAAGGGGCAACGGTTACAGCTGGTGGCAATATAATGGTTAAGGGCGGCATTACCGGCGTTTTAAAGGGATTAATTAAAGCTGGTGAGAATATATCGGCCCGTTTTGTGGAAAATTCACGATTGGAAGCTGGTAAGGATATCCTGGTAAGAGAAGCAATTATGCAGTCTTTTGTAAAAGCTGGGGGCTGTATTAAAGTAACCGACAAAAAAGCAGCCATTGTAGGTGGTATTATTCAGGCATCCCGGGAGGTTGAATCAAAGGTTATTGGTTCTCAACTGGCTACTCAAACTACTATTGAGGTGGGAATTAACCCCCATTACCGTGAGGAGTATCAGCAACTATATAAAACTAGAAGTGAAAAAACAAAGCTAATGGATAACTATAATCATAATTTGCAGGTTTACCAGCGGCAGAGTACTTCCTTTGATAATATAAATGAGAATAAGAGAAAGGCACTAGTGAAATTACTGGATGAATTTAAGAAATTACGCGTGGAGCTAGCTGAAATAGAAGAGAGAATGGCTTTTTTGGAAAATAAATTCCAGGAAATTAATACAGCCAGAGTCAAAGCTTCTGAAATTGTCTATCCAGGAGTACGTATTAGTATAGGACAATCAATGTATATTGTTAATGATGCTATTAAATATTCGCAGTTTGTTCTAGATGAAGGAGAAGTGCGTTTAGCCTCGCTCAGGTAATCTGAGAAGGGAGGACTGGATTAAAATGACGATAAGAAGTATAGATATGCAGGTTCTCATTCAAAAAGTCAATGATGTTGGCAAAATCCAGAATATACAGCAACAAGAAAGCGCCTCAAGGCAACAGGAAAATATCAATCAGATAAATCAGCAAACTACCACCAACACCAATACGGTAAACCAGCCACTGCGCAGTGAATCCTCATTGATACATGAAAAGCAGAAAAAAGAAAAAAAATCCAAAAAAAAGGCACAAAAAAAAGGAGATATCGAAATTACGAAGAATAACAAGAATAATATAGAATCTGTAAACGACAAAGCACAAAACGGGAGCAAGATCGACATTATAATTTAAAGTGAGGTGAGGAGCATCACCACATTCTTCGTAATTACAGCACTAATATTAATTGGAATTGCTGTATACATTATTATTAGACAAAATAATAACGTTAAATATGTTGTCGATGATCTGAATCTGGCTATTACTCAGGCACAAACAGTACGAAAAGACTTGGTTCAAATAATGGAAGATGCTCTGGATTTATCCACTTCCATTGTAAATGATATTGACAAAAAAATTACTGAAATTGGCGTTAGTGATGTTAATGAAAATAATTATGATGAAGTTATTCCAAATAATAAAATAATTAATGTTGATAAAAAAGAAAATGAAGATAAAATTAGTGAATTGAAAACTATCGGCAGCGGCAATAAACGAATAAGAGTTTACGAGCTGGCCAAGACATTAAATATTACCAATAAAGAGATAATTTTGGCCTTTGAGAAGTTAGGGTGGAATATTAGGAACCATTTGAGTACTCTTTCTGCGGAACAGATTGAGGCTATAAATACACATTTTGACAGTAGCAACCTAAATGAACACCAAAAGAACAATAATTATATTCCCGATATGGACTTAAAAGCAGATGAACAATTTTCAGATAGTGAATATGCATCCTTCATAAATAATCTGAAAACAGCACATCCTTATTTAGCTGTTCGTACTCTTTATGAAAAGGGTTTTTCAGTCAAGGAAATAGCACAGCTCCTGGAACGAGGTCAAGGAGAAATAGAGTTAATTTTGAATCTGTCCCGAAAAAAACAGGCCTTATAAAAATAACTCGAAAGAAATTTCGAGTTATTTTTTTGGGTGATAATTCAACACAGATTGACACAGATTTATTTATGAAAGACACAGATTTTAATTATAATTTATTAAACGTATGGATACATTCACAATGACCCGAGTTTGCGGGAGACGATTTTAATAAAGATATTATATATATCTACTCTCTAAGTTAACATTACTAAATAAATTGCATATTAGTTGTATAATTATAAAATTTTATTCTGTGTTGAACTTATATTAATCTGTGTACGAGCGAAGCGAGTCAGTGTTGAATTATCATTCTAGCCCAAGATGTTAGTAAAGTTTCAATTCATTATTAGATGGTATTGCATTTCTTGCCAAATGTACTGGTATTATGGTATATTAATTTTTGGTGATTACACACGTTAGCGGACTTTGAGGGCAGTGCTGTTTATCAGTTCCCTGGAGAATGAAGCTGCGGAGGAATTAAAACTGAAAGGAGGTGTTGTCAGGTGTCAGTTATTACAATGAAACAACTTCTGGAAGCAGGAGTTCATTTTGGACACCAGACAAGACGTTGGAACCCTAAGATGGCTACCTATATTTATATGGAGAGGAATGGAATCTACATTATTGACCTGCAGCAAACGGTCAAAAAGTTTGATGAAGCCTATTCCTTTATTAAAAATGTGGTTGCTGATGGAAAAGGGGTTCTATTTGTTGGAACCAAAAAACAAGCTCAGGAGACAATTAAAGAAGAAGCCGGCAGATGTAGTATGTTCTTTGTAAATCAGCGTTGGCTGGGGGGCATGCTAACCAACTACAAAACTATTAGAAAACGTGTATTAAGGCTAAGAGAACTGGAGAAAATGGAACAGGACGGAACATTTGAGGTTCTTACCAAGAAGGAAGTGGCCAAACTCTTGAATGAAAGAGAGAGATTGGAGAGATTCCTGGGTGGGATTAAGGATATGGATAAACTTCCCGGCGCAATTTTTGTTGTGGATCCACGCAAAGAAAAAATTGCGGTAGCCGAGGCTCATAAGCTTAACATACCAGTAGTGGCTATCGTTGATACTAATTGTGACCCCGATGAAATTGACTATGTGATTCCGGGTAATGATGATGCTATTCGTGCTGTTAAATTGATTTCATCCAAAATTGCAGATGCTGTTTTGGAAGGAAAACAAGGAGAACAGGTTACAGCATAACAGAATGATAAGAGGGGGTGAATAGATCATTCTAAACACCTCCTTTTTACTAAATTTTTTATGTTATTAATCAAGGAGGAGGTCCAAAAAATGATTACAGCTGCAATGGTTAAAGAACTGCGCGAAAGAACCGGTGCAGGAATGATGGATTGTAAAAATGCTCTGGTGGCAATGGACGGAGATATGGAAAAAGCAATAGATGAATTGAGGACCAAAGGTCTGGCTAAAGCTGCTAAGAAGGCCAGTCGGGTAGCCAGTGAGGGAGTAGTAATTTCCTACATACATGGCGGCGGACGAATTGGAGTACTGGTAGAGGTGAATTGTGAAACTGATTTTGTAGCCAAAACCGATCAATTCAAAGAATTGGCTCATAACATTGCCATGCAGATTGCTGCCGCCAGCCCTGATTATGTAATCCGTGAAGAAGTGCCTGAAAGCGAGATCAATCGTGAAAAGGAAGTGCTTAAGGCTCAGGCTTTGGAAGAAGGTAAGCCAGAAAAAGTAGTTGAAAAAATGGTTGAAGGACGTATAGAGAAATACTACAAAGAGCACTGCCTTATGGAGCAACCTTATATTAAAGACCCAGATAAAACTATTAAAGACTTATTGCATGAGACAATAGCTAAAATTGGTGAGAATATTAATGTTAGACGTTTTGCCCGTTATGAAGTGGGAGAAGGTATAGAAAAAGTAGAGTCTGATTTTGCTGCCGAGGTTATGTCACAGATTCAGGCCAAATAATAAGGTTTTCAGGGGGTAATCCTTTGCAAAATGCCAAATATAAGCGAGTAGTACTCAAACTCAGTGGAGAAGCCCTGGCTGGCGATGCCGGATTTGGAATAGAGCATGAGACTATTTCATCTATTGCCAGGCAGGTAGTGGAAATAGCCAGACAAGGGGTTGAGGTAGCTATTGTAGTTGGCGGAGGTAATATCTGGCGTGGAGTGTCAGGTAGTGCCAAAGGAATGGACCGTGCTAATGCAGACTATATGGGAATGCTGGCTACAGTAATTAATGCCTTGGCTTTACAGGATGCTCTGGAGAATGAAGGTATGGGTACCAGGACCATGTCTGCTATAGAAATGAGAGCCGTAGCTGAGCCATATATAAGACGTCGAGCTATCCGTCATCTGGAAAAGGGCAGAGTGGTGATTTTTGCAGCAGGTACGGGCAACCCGTATTTCTCAACTGATACAACCGCTGCACTAAGGTCGGCTGAGATTGAGGCTGAGGTTATTTTAATGGCTAAAAAGGTAGATGGTGTATATGATTCCGATCCGGTTAAAAACCCGGCTGCTAAGAAATATGATAAGCTGGATTATATTGACGTAATTAACCAGGGACTAGGCGTTATGGATTCAACTGCAGCATCTTTATGTATGGATAATAATATACCTATTATTGTATTTAACTTAATGACGAATGGAAATATCTTGAAAGCCGTAATGGGTGAGAAAATTGGCACTTATGTAGGGAGGTAGTTTAAATTGGTGAGCGATATCTTAAAAGACTCCGAGAGCAGAATGAAGAAAACTATTGAACATTTAACCGCTGATTTTGCTGCCTTGAGAGCGGGGAGAGCGAATCCTGCTATGGTAGACAAAATAGTTGTTGAATACTATGGAGAACCGACACCGTTAAACCAACTGGCCAATATCACAGTGCCCGAAGCCAGACTTCTGGTCATTCAACCATGGGATAAGAGCAGTATTGCCAACATAGAAAAAGCCATTATGAAATCAGATTTGGGGGTCAACCCCAGCAACGACGGGAATGTAATACGTATAGCCATTCCCCAGTTAACCGGGGAACGCCGTAAAGAACTGGTCAAGGTTGTGAAAAAACGGGCCGAGGAAGGTAAAGTCGCAATAAGAAATATTAGAAGAGAAGCCAATGATATGATTAAATCGAGTGAAAAAGAAAAAATGATTTCCGAAGATGAATCTAAAAAAGGTATGGATGAGATTCAAAAGGTTACTGACAACTACATTAAGGATATCGATAAGATTTTACAGGCTAAAGAAAAAGATATTATGGAAGTGTAGGCCAGAACAGTTGTAATTTCATGAATATTTATTATAATATTAACAAATCCCCCGGGCTGGGGGTTTTGTTAATTTTGGCGAGAGAAGGAATAAAGTGAAGAAGGAGAAACAAACGGAATTTATATTGGATGCCAAAAAGATGCCCCGGCATATTGCCATTATTATGGACGGTAATGGTCGATGGGCCAAGAAAAGGTTATTGCCTAGAACAATGGGACATAGAGCAGGGATGGCGGCATTACGGAAAACCGTAGAAACCTGTTCCAATATGGGTATTCCAGTACTTACCGTCTTTGCCTTTTCCACTGAAAACTGGAAGAGACCTTTTGAAGAAGTTGACTATCTCATGAAACTGTTAATCGAATTTTTGAACAAAGAAATTGCGGAATTGCACCAGGAAAATGTGAGAATAAGGTTACTAGGAAATTATGAACTTCTCCCCGCAGAATGCCAGGTTGAAATCAAGCGTGCTTTGGAACTCACTGGAAATAATACCGGAATGGTTTTTAATATTGCAGTTAATTATGGTGCTCGCAGTGAAATCATAAGAGGAGTAAGGAATGTGGCAGAAAAGTTACTTGATCATGATATTTCCTTAGATGATATTAATGAACAGTTATTTTCCAGTTATCTTTATACTGCTGGCCTTCCCGATCCTGATCTGCTAATTCGCACTGCTGGTGAAAAAAGAATTAGTAATTTTTTATTATGGCAAATAGCATATTCAGAACTTTGGGTGACAGATACATTATGGCCAGATTTTGACCGGCACCACTTAATTGAGGCTATTTATGAGTACCAGCAAAGAAATAGGAAATTTGGAGGACTCAGTTAATAAATAGGCAGGGTGGATAAATATGTTAAGAACTAGAGTCATAACTACGGTGATTGGAATACCAGTATTACTGGGGGTATTATTTAAGGGCGGAATTTTTTGGGATACCTTTTTTGTTCTTTTAGGTATGTTTGGTTTATGGGAATTTTATAGTATGATGCGGCAAAAAGGTTTCATACCTATTGTAATAACCGGATATCTTTTATTATATTTACTTGCTTTTTATGATCGATGGGGCGAGCTGGGGATGGTTTTGCTATTTTTGATATTTGCGATGGTTGTAGTTGGTTCGGTTATAAAGTATCCCAAAATCAATATAGCAGATATTGCTTTAAGTCTCACGGGTGCCATTTATCTGGGGGGGTTACTGTACTATCCTATTAAAATAACTACTCTGCGAGAACCGTTTTTGGTTATTTTGTTGGTATTTTTATTAACCTGGACCAGTGATACCGGGGGATATATAGGTGGAAGACTACTCGGAAAACATAAAATGGCTCCGCATTTGAGTCCAGGCAAGACATGGGAAGGAGCTGTTGGAGCAATAATATTTCCCATTATTACGGCCGGGTGTTTTTCTATTATGGCCATGAATAATGTAAATCCGGCATATATCTTAATACTAGGATTATTAGTTGGGGTTACCGCCCAGTTTGGTGATTTGTTTATGTCTAGTATTAAGAGATATTTTGAAGTTAAAGATTCAGGATGGATAATACCGGGTCATGGGGGAGTGTTGGACCGGTTTGACAGCTTTCTGATGGCAGCTCCGGTAGTTTATTACTATTTTCTATTCTTTATAAAATAAATGGCTTTATCCTGTAAATAGAGAAATGAGGAGATAAGTATGGATCCTGAATTACAAAAGAGCGTCAAAACTTTGGTTAGACTGGCTATTATTGTTCTGGCCTTAGTTTCTATATATTTATTGTTTATCTATGTTTTTCCGATTATCGGAAAAATTTTATCATATATTCCGGTACTTTTTATGCCTTTCCTGGTAGCAGTAATAATTGCAGTACTGGTTGAACCTCTGGTAAGTTTTTTTGAATTAAAATTACATTTTAAACGCAGTTGGTCGGTACTCATTAGCTTGTTTATTTCGTTAGGAGGATTTTTCTACATAATTTCCTTAATTGTATCGGTAATTATTAAGGAAATGTCAGGTTTGTATATTTTGGCCCTTTCCAAATCAGACCAGGTAATTAGTAAGGTAATCGCAAGTTTCGCTGATGTTAGAATATTTTATTTAAATCTGGCTTTGCCTCCTCAGTTGCAGGAGACTCTGCAAAATAATCTGCAAAGAGGGATTGAACTTTTACAGGGGGTGCTGGATAATAGCTTAAATGGTCTGGCTAAATTTATAACCATCCTGCCTGATTTCTGTATATTCATATTAATTGCTACTATAGCTACCTTCTTTATTATTCGAGACCGGGCTTTATTAAGGTCATTTATATTGCATGTCATTCCTGCTACGGCTAGAACCGGTTCACGCAATGTAATATCTCATCTATTGAATGCCTTAATTGGATTTTTTAAGGCTTATAGTATCCTTATTTCTATTACTGCTATAATTACTCTGGTATCTCTTAAGATACTGGGGGTAGATTACGTCCTTACTATTGGTATTATAGTTGGTTTATTAGATATTTTACCGGTATTAGGACCTGGAGCAATTTTTATCCCCTGGATAATCTGGCAGTTTATGGCCGGAAATTCCAAAATGGGTATTAGCTTGCTGGTAGTTTATATTCTGATTTCTGTGGTTAGGCAGGTTCTGGAACCACAGATTGTAGGGGATAATATTGGTTTGCACCCCTTGGCTACATTAATATCTTTATATGTAGGGCTGCAATTGGGGGGGATGATCGGTATGATACTGGGTCCGGTTTGTATTGTTGTGGCCATCGCCTGTTATCGGGCCGGGCTATTGGACAGTTTTCTATGGAGGAATAGAATTTGAATGACTTAATAAATGTAGTGATTCTTGGCTCTACTGGCTCTATCGGAGAGCAGGCGCTGCAAGTAATTGACCAGCATGCTGATAAATTTAGAGTGGTTGGACTGGCAGCTCGGAATGAAGTAGAAACTTTATGTCAGCAGATAGATAAATATCATCCATCCATGGTGGCAGTTGGAGACTTGGGTGTTTATAATGAACTAAAGCAGCTAAAAGGCAAACAGGTGGAAATAGTTTGCGGAATTAAAGGACTGTGTGAACTTGCCGCGCTGGATGAAGCTGATACAGTTGTGGTGGCAGTCAGCGGTTCTATAGGAATAGAACCAACTCTGGCAGCTATACGAAAATCCAAAAGAATAGCTCTGGCGAATAAGGAAACCCTGGTAGCCGCCGGTGATATTGTTATGAGTTCAGCTAAAATAGCACAAGCTATGATTATACCTGTAGATAGTGAGCATTCAGC
>JBDKUD010000094.1:0-8858 GCA_039679805.1 Syntrophomonas sp.
TAGCATTTATTGGGCAGGACGGTTCAGGAAAAAGTACTGTAACGGATGAAATACTGGAATGGTTATCATGGAAGTTAGATGCTAATAAGTTTTATCTGGGCAGCGGAGAACATTTTCATTCATGGCAAAAAAAATTGAAGAAAAAAATTATTTATAAAAAAAAATACAAATTTGTAACTATTATATCCGCTCTTTTAACGTTAAGTAATCATATGTCTGTTGCGAAAAGGACTTATAAGTTCGTAAACCAGGGAAAGAGATATGCTTTAAATGGAGGTATTGCTATTTTTGACAGATATCCCCAGACAATTCATTTTGGTATTAATGATGGACCCAAGATTAGGTTTAACTATTTAGATAGAATCAACAATCCATTATTAAAAAAAATTGTACTATACTGCGCTAAGGTGGAAGAAAATTATTTAGCTAAGGCCGAAAGGGCTGTTCCGGAAATTGTATTTAAACTAATTTTGCCCCCAGAAATCTCTATAATACGAAAACCTAAGGAAAATTTTGAGCTTATAAAAATAAAACATGAAATTATAAAAAGTTTGTCATTTACACAAACAAAAGTATATTCAATTGATGTGACTCAAGAATATATTGAAGAAATAGAGGAGATAAAAAAGCTGATATGGGGCAGGCTGCTAAAACACAAATAATTGAGTGTAATGGACTGGCGGGATGTGGTAAAACAACGTTGACCAAAGCATTAAAGGATGAATTAATTAGAACCAGACACCGCGCTATGCTATTCGGTGAGGCGTATCAAATATTTAAAGAGCACCCAGTCAAGAACACTATAAGATGTTTAAAATTGCCTTTAATTTTTCAATACATAAGACTTTTTTTAGTTATAGGAAGAAATAAAAATTATACATTTTATTTCTATGTTAGGTATATATATTGGGCTGCAGTAAGAATCAGTTTAGTATACCACTGGTGTTTGAAATATGGAGAATTTAATTATGTTCTATGTGATCATGGTTTAATACAAAATATTATTTCACTATTAGGATTTGATGAGCTGAAAAATTGGCAAAAGATTAAACAATGCCTGATTTCCGTTATAAAAGCTGAAAGCGGGATTTATATGGTGAATTGTAACATATCAATAGAACAATCAAGGCAACGGATACATATTAGGAATAAAAATACAGGACGATTAGATCTAATTAGCGATGATATGGAGTTAAAAAAGCTATTACAAATTACAGAAAATAATTTTTTTACAGTGCGCAACATGGTAAACGTCGTTCAAAAAGAATGGCCAATTATCAATCTGGAAATGGATAAACCGCTAGAGACTAATGTGCAAACAATGTTAAGTTTGCTGACACAAGGAACAAATAAGAAGAATGAGTATTAAAAGAAATATAAGTAAATTGACAGAGAACGCATATATTTTTTCTGTATTTGCAAAAGTTGTTAGCATAATGGTAGGTTTAGTCCATTCCATACTCTATACCCGCTATTTAGGGGCAGAGTTGAGAGGCGAAGCTTCTGTTATTATGAACTACGCAGGATTGATTTCCTTAGTCCTCTGCTTTGGCGTATATCAGGCGTATCCTTATTTTAAAAATAAGACTGGTAAGGATATATATAGAGAGTATATAAATTATATTTTTGGGTTGTTCCTCCTGTACATAATTATAAGTACTACCTTAATTTCCTGTTTGCATTTACAGACTAATATTAAAGTAATAACTGTTCTGATTCCTTTGCTGATGGGAATTCAGCAATTAAATTATGTGGTTTTAATAGAAAATCCTAAATTGCGAAATACTGCCAGTATTCGTCTCGATTTATTTGATATTGCTTTTCTTGCTATTCTAATGATTTTCACAAGGGCTAACTATCTTCTTTGTATCACTTTCTTAATAGTTAAAAATTTAGTATATTTTGCAATCGCAGTTTCCAATTTAAAGATCAAATTTAGGACAATACGTCCAAGTTTGAAAGGAATTTCACCTTATATAAAATATGGTATTGTTCCAATGGTGTCAGTGATTCTCATGGAAATAAATAACAGGGCTGATGTACTCATACTACAATATTTTAACATTGATATGGCTCAAATAGGTATTTACTCACTTGGTGCATTGTTAGCAAATCGATTATGGATAGTGCCAGATGCTCTTAAGGATATATTATTGTCTAAGCTTGCTAAAGGAAAAACCAAAGAAGAAGTAGCAAAGGTTACTAGGATTTCATTCTGTGTTATGATTCTTTTCATCATTGGAGCAGTCATCTTTGGTAAACCAGTTATTTGGCTATTATATGGAGCTGAGTTTAGCGGCGCCTATTTAGTAACTATGGTGTTACTTGCAGGAGTTTTAGGTATGGTCTTTTACAAAATGGTTTACTCATATAATGTGGTAAATGGTTATACAAATGTAAATTTAATTCTGCTAGGTGTAGCAGCAGTGTTAAACGTACTTTTGAATATATTCCTGATTCCCATTTACGGGATATTGGGGGCCGCTGCCGCCTCATTTACTTCATATATAGTTTGTGGAATAAGCTTTTTGACATATTTCTGCATACGAACAAATACTGCTGTGTTAGAAATGCTTATTATCAAACGAAAAGATATTGATATAATGCTTAAATATTTAAAGAGATAAAAGAAATGTTTGTGGACTAATGAAGTTATAAGCATTTCCAATTGGGTGCTCGAAGTTCTCTTCCTGAAAGGAGGCTATTGTAAATATTGTTGATAAGGCTGGCAAACAGAATTAAACACTTGAAAAAAAGGTTGGCTAATAATGAACAATATATTGCAAATCTGCGTTTGGAGGGGATGCAAATTGGTAACGGATGTGTGATTCACAAAAGAGCAATAATTGGTACAGAGCCATATCTTATTAAAATTGGTGACAATGTAAGAATAACCAGAGGCGTTAAGTTTATAACGCATGATGGCGGAATGTGGACACTTAGAAAAATGGGTTTATTAGAAAATGCTGATCGCTTCGGTGAAATTTATATCGGTGATAATTCTAATATTGGCTGGGATGTAACCATTATGCCTGGAGTAAGTATAGGAAAGAATTGTGTTATTGGATGTGGAGCTATTGTTACTAAAAATATTCCTGACAATTCGATTGCAGTTGGTGTGCCAGCTAAGGTAATTGAAACAATAGAAGAGTACTATTTAAAGAATAAGGAAAGTTGCGTGTTTACAAAAAATTTAAATCCGGAAGAAAAAAAGAAGTTTTTGTTAGATATGTATTCATAACAGTCAAATCAGGTTTTATCATTTCTAATTGCTGCACGAATCAGAGACCGTAAAACTCCGTCATTTCAGATTTGTTCCGCGATACGTGGAACGAAAATAATTGAATAATAAAGAAAATGAGGAATGCGAAATGACAACTGATAATTGGCACTTTTGGCGATCAATGACCAGATGTCTTGTGGTGGTTGTAGTATTTACTTGGATTATGGCGTACCTTGCCTATACTGCTGAAGCAGTTCAGCGTAAAGATGGCTTTTTCCATGAAGTAAGGTATATATACACTTCCGATCTCGGGGTGCCCAACCCTATCGGGGTGGCCTATTTACCTAAAATAGATACCTTCCAAGTTATGAATGCTAGTCCATCGGACCAAAGTCTGTCAACATTTACTGACTTGGTATCAATCACAATGGATGAAAAATCCAACAGATTGATCCGCGTTCCAGTCGCCAACCTGGATCCTTTAAATAGTACTTTTGATGAGCATTTAGGCGGCTTTCTTATTTTGGAACGTAACTGTCAGAACCTTGTTTTGGTACCAGTTGGCGCGGATGGTAATTTGCAACCATCTATGCTTTCACGCCATAATGCAAAATCTTGGGGAGTGAGGAAGCCAGCAGGGCTGACCGTGGATCAGGATGGAGGACAGATATTTATTTTGGATTTGTCCGGACCTCGCTTAGTAAAAATTAAGCCGGAAAGCAATAAAGGGTTGGATGAAGCTTTCGTCTCGGAGGTGGATCTCCAACAACTCGGCATAGTAAAGCCCCAAGGGCTAGCCTTTGATCCAGCAACCGGCCATCTTCACCTTTTTAACCAAGACGACCAGGTGCTATATGAAATATCACAATCCGGGCAGATTATAGCCACCCGCAACTTATCAAATCTAAAATTGAAAAACCCACAGGCTTTAGTTTTCGCTCCAAGTTACGACCAGACCGATGATCCGCAGCAGATGAGTCTTTATTTGACAGATAGTGGGCGGAGCAATGAACTGAAAACTGGCGCAGTTAGTAAAAGCAATAATTCCAATTCGGGAAGCATCATTGAGTTGTCCTTATACCAACCGGTTGTTATAGCTGCAAGCTCTTTTACATCTGGGCTGAACCATACAATCGACACATCGAAGTTAACACCTCCGAGCCCTGACCCGTGTAGCGTCGATTATATACCATTATCAAATACTCTATTTATTTGCGATTCCGAAGTAGAAGAAATGACTAATTTATGGGCAAACGCGAATCTATTTGAAACTACTCCTGGCGGCACCTTGATTAGAACGGCTAAAACTACCGCTTTTACAAAAGAGCCAACGGGTATTGCCTATAACTTTGCCAACGGGCATATTTTCATTTCAGATGACGATGGGCGCAGGATATTTGAGGTGGCACCCGGCACGGATAAACTTTATGGCACTTCTGACGACATTCGTACAGTGTTTATGACTTCATACTTTGGCTCCAACGATCCGGAAGGAGTGGCATTTGATTCCACATCCAACACCCTTTTTATAGTTGACGGTGCCAACGAAGAAGTTTATCTGATCAATCCAGGTGTCAATAGTCGTTTCGATGGAGTGCCGCCTTATGGCGATGACCAAATGACAAGCTTTGATACTACGCTTTTGGGAGTGCACGATCCGGAGGGAATCGCATTCTACCCGACTACAGGCCATTTGTATATTACCGACACATATACGAGGACTGCGGTGGCAGAGGTCACTGTAGATGGCCTTTTGGTGCAAATTATTGATGTTTCTGCAGCCGCAGCCTTAAAGCCTTCGGGATTAGGCTTTGGACCATGCAGTGCTGATCCGGCGTCTGTGGCTATGTATATGACTGATCGCAGAGTAGACAACAATGTTGATCCAACTGAGAATGATGGGAGAGTATATGAGTTATCCATGTCAACCAGCAACAACACACCAACCTTGGCTATAACCAGTCCGGTAAACGAAACAGTCTTTACCGTAGGTGACGCAATTACCTTCGGCGGAAGTGCCAGTGATGTGGAGGAGGGAAGCCTCAGCGAAAGCATTACCTGGAGCTCATCCATAGATGGAGAGATCGGAACCGGGAGCTCATTGACCCTGACCAACTTGTCAATTGGTACCCATACCATAACCGCTGAGGTGACTGACAGCAAGGGAGTAACGGGCTCAGCCAGCGTTACTATAACGGTGAATCCAGCTAACAGCGTGCCAACTGTGAGTATAACCGATCCAGTGAACGAAGCAGTATATACTGCAGGTGATTCCATAACTTTTAGCGGAAGCGCCAGTGATGCAGAGGATGGAGACCTGAGTGCAAGTATGACCTGGACCTCCTCCCTTGATGGAGTAATCGGAACGGGAAGCACATTCACCTTGACCAACTTGTCTGTGGGTACCCATACCATTACTGTCGAGGTGACCAATAGTAAGGGAATGAGCAATTCGGATAGTTTAAATATATTAGTTAACTCCATATCTCAGACTGGCAAGTTTACTCCAACCGATGATGCAAAGGTTAGCAGTATAAATCCGAATAAAAACTATGGGTCATTAAATTTATTGGAATCGCGTAACAGCACATATACGAATAACAGCTATCTTAAGTTTAATGTAACTGGATTAAGCGGTACCATTACAAGCGCCAAGATAAGGGTATATTCTGTTGTAAACAGCAGAGAGGGAGGTTCTATATATGTTGTATCCAACAATTATAAGGAGACCAGTATTCCCTGGCTGGAAAGTGGATTAACTTATAATAATGCTCCGAGTATAACAGAGGAGCCTTTGAGCACTATTAAAGCGGTTACAGCTTATTCCTGGGTCGATTTTGATGTGACAGCAGCGATTAATGGCGACGGTGAGTACAGTTTTGCTTTAGCGATAGCGAACACCACCTCCCAGTACATCAAATATAACTCCAGTGAAGCTAACCTGAACCAACCCGAGTTGGTGATCGAAACATTGTAAGGGCAATAAGTTATTGACTGATGAGCATGGCAAAGTTTATTACCTGTCTTCTAAATTACTGAGGCAGGTATTTCTTTGTTCAATTGACGGGATAATAGTTTATTCGCCAATGATAGTTGAATTAGCTTTCAAATATTAGATGGTTGTATATGTATTTAGCGGAATAATTTTATAAATATGAAGTACATATTTATAAAGGAATCGCCTTTAGAATTCTTAGCGCATAACGGAGGAAGGACTATATTGCTAAATATCACCTTTAAAACTTTATCCCCGCAATCCCAAAAACCGATAAACGCCGCAAAATCTTTCAATATAGCTGTAGCAGGAACAGGTTATGTGGGTTTAGTTTCTGGAGTATGTATGGCCCACAGAGGACATAACGTTATTTGTGTGGATACGGATGAGAAGAAAATAGAAATGATGAGACAATGTAAATCGCCGATTTATGAACAGGACTTAGAAGAACTAATGCGTCTTAATAAAGAAAGATTAACTTATACTGCTGACTACGCATCCGCTTACAAGAATGCTGATGCTATCTTTATTGGTGTAGGAACCCCGGAGCAACCTGATGGCTCTGCTAACTTGACCTATATAGCAACCGTTGCACGACAAATAGCAGAAACCGTAGAGAAGGACTGCCTTGTAGTGGTGAAGTCTACAGTTCCTGTGGGTACCAACGATAAGGTAGATCAGTTTATTAAAGATTTTTTAGTGCATGATGTGAAAGTTGAAGTGGCATCGAATCCCGAATTTTTGGCTCAAGGCACAGCGGTACGGGATACGTTGGAGGCACCAAGAATTATTATTGGTACTAATAGTGTTAAAGCTAAAGATACGTTGAGTGCTATTTATGAGCCGTTTGGCTTGCCGATCGTATCGGTTTCCAGACGGTCTGCCGAAATGATTAAGTACGCGGCGAACGATTTTCTGGCTTTAAAAATATCATATATAAATGACATAGCAAACCTTTGTGAATTGGTTGGCGCAAATATAGAAGATGTTGCTAAAGGGATGGGGTATGATAGCCGTATTGGCAGTAAATTTCTGAATGCCGGTATAGGTTATGGTGGCAGTTGTTTCCCGAAAGATACGAAAGCCCTTGATTATTTATCGACCCTGTATGGTTATGAGCTTAGGACGGTTAAAGCTGCTATTGCCGTGAATAATGATCAAAAGGTACTTTTATATAAGAAGGCTTGTAAGAGACTTATCACCTTTTATGGTTTAAAAGTAGCCGTGCTGGGGTTGACTTTTAAGCCTGGAACCGACGATTTAAGAGAAGCTCCATCTTTAGATAATATACCTTTATTATTAGCTCAAGGTGCGGATATTTTCGCCTATGATCCGGTCGGTAGTGAAAACTATAAAAAGAGATTACCTGAGACAAGTTCAGAGCGAGAAGGGGAGTATAGCAAGGGAAGCATACGGTATGTAAGGGATATTGAAGAAGCACTTGACGGTGCAAACGTCTGTTTCGTTTTCACCGAATGGGAAGAAATAAAATCTATTAAGCCGATAGATTATAAGAGGCTTATGCGGACACCGCTTGTTTATGATGGACGGAATATTTATGACGTAAATGAGATGATAGAAAGCGGCGTAGAATACTATTCTATTGGCAGGCAATGATGACGGATTTCTATTTTAGATAAAGGGAGAATTTTTTGATTATGATTGAAGGATATAAGAAATTAGACCCGAGTAAAACTTATTTAATTACCGGTAGTGCAGGATTTATCGGTTATTTCTTATCTCAAAAGCTGTTAAAGCAAGGATGTCGAGTCATTGGCATTGATAATATGAACGATTACTATGATGTGAGTTTAAAGGAGAGCCGTCTTAACCAACTAAAAGGACAGGAGGGGTATATCTTCCTGAAAGGGGATATCTCAGATAAAAATACTATGATGAAGTGTTTTGAAGAGTATAAGCCCCACATTGTTGTGAATTTAGCAGCACAGGCGGGGGTACGTTATTCCATTGAGAATCCGGATTCATATATTCAGAGTAATATTTTTGGGTTTTTTAATATTTTAGAGGCATGTCGTCATAACCCGGTAGAGCACTTAGTTTATGCTTCTTCCAGTTCGGTCTATGGTGCAAATACGAAAGTGCCGTTTTCGACAGAGGATAAAGTAGACAATCCTGTTTCCTTGTATGCTGCAACGAAGAAGTCCAATGAATTGATGGCGCATACCTATAGTCAATTGTACGGCATACCTTCCACAGGCTTGCGGTTCTTCACCGTTTATGGGCCGATGGGAAGACCGGATATGGCTTATTTTAGTTTTACTCATAAAATATTTGCAGATGAGCCGGTTAAAGTGTTTAACTACGGGGACTGCTATCGAGACTTTACTTATATAGATGATATCGTGGAGCCTGTGGCGAGAATACTTTGTAATCCACCGACAAAGAAAGTGGATAAGGATAGCATCCTGGATGGAATAAGGTATGCAGTGTATAATATCGGGAATAATCAACCGGAGCAATTGATGAATTATATTGCAGCCTTGGAGAAGGCACTGAGTAAAGCGGTTGGCAATGAGGTTGTGGATAAGAAAGAGGTCCTTCCCATGCAACCTGGGGATATTAAGGCAACATTTAGTGATAGCACAGCTTTGGAGAGAGATTTTGAATTTAAACCGAGTA
>JBDKUD010000116.1:0-5064 GCA_039679805.1 Syntrophomonas sp.
GTTCATATATGGTATGGACCGAAAATACCAGCAAGGTAACTAAAATGAAAAGGAAGTTGGGAATACAAGGCGAAGAGATGGCAGCCATGTATCTAACCAAAAACGGGTATCAGATAATAACCCGAAATTATTACACCCGTTATGGAGAATTGGACATAATATGTGAAAAGAATAATACCATCATATTTGTGGAGGTAAAGACCAGGACAAGTACCAGGTATGGCTTACCGCAAGAGGCCGTAACAAACATGAAAATAGCACATCTTAAAAAGGCAGCCATGATATATCTAAACTCCTTGAATAAACGGTATCGGGAGATACGTTTTGATGTTATAGCTATTCTTATCACTGGAGAGAAAAATGAGATAAGCCATATAATTGGGGCATTTTAGGGTGGTGTGATTAAATATTTTACTTCACCGTTCATCAGGCGATTGTAAATTCACAATATACAATTAAGTATTTATACAATATTCTAGAATTAAATCAAATATTGCAGAAAATAAAAAATATAGATAACATAGGGATATATTTGTGATACTTTTTGTTAACTAAATCAAGTTGAGTTTAGGAGGATTCTAATGCTGATTTATGGTAAGGAAATAAAAGAAAATATAAAAAAAGAGCTGCAACAGGAAGCGCTAAGCTTCAAAATGGCACTGGTAATCCTGCAGGTAGGGAATGACCAATCATCAGCTTCTTATATAAAAGGTATACTAAAATTTGCCGAAGAATCAGGTATTAAGGCCAAGGTGGTTAATTTCCCCTTGGATATCGCAGAAGATGAATTAATAACATATATAAGTGATTTGAACAATGACCCTGAGGTAACGGGAATAATGATTCAAACTCCGTTGCCGGCTCACCTAAATAACATCCGGATAATAAACAGTATAGATTATCGCAAAGATGTAGAAGGAATACATAATTACAATCTGGGTAAGCTGCTTAGCCGGGAAGAAGGAGTTAAACCTGCTACTCCCAAGGCTGTTCTTAGAATGCTAAAGGAATTTGATATTCCCTTAGAAGGAAAAAAGGTAACAGTTATAGGTAGAAGCATGGTGGTCGGTAGCCCTTTAGCGGTAATGTTAACCTCGGAAAATGCCACTGTAACATTATGCCACTCTCGTACAGTTAATCTAATTAGGGAGATACAAAATGCTGATATAATAATTGCTGCCCTGGGAAGGATTAACTTTGTTACTGCTGAAATGGTAAGTAACGATGCTGTTATTATTGATGTGGGTACAAATTTCGACAAAGATGGGAATATGTTTGGGGATGTCGACCAGGCAGCCAAAACCAAAGCCCGTGTAGCCAGTGCTGTCCCCGGAGGAGTCGGGGTTATTACCGTAGCTGAATTGTTTGACAACTTAAGGGTTTTGCATAAACAGAATAGTTAAATAGTGCTGCGATATCCCTGCTGGCGCACATTTGTTGCTGTAACCTCTTATTGTACTAAATTGTCGCAAGTCTGTTTTATATACGTCATTTCGACGTCACAATTCAACAAAAAAAAACAAATATTGATATTAATTTATTTTCAGGTAAACTAAATATAGAGAAAAAGTTTTTTCTGGTGGCATAGTGATTACGGAGGTGGAAATGTGCCAACACGCAACCAATATGTTTCACATGATGTAGTGTCTGCCTGGAAGTATTTTATTTCACATGGCCAGTTTGGTTCTCATTTAATTACTCCTGAGGTTGCCAGATCGTGGGAAAGGTGCTATGAAGTACAGGTTAATCCTTATGACGGTACCTGTAAACAGTTGTTACAATCGGATGAATTTAGTGATTTGCTAGAAGAACGTAAGTATTTGATGGACATTGCCAGACCATTTATGGCGAAACTGTACCGTTTTGTACAAGGCTCAGGTTTTGTCGTAGTATTAACAGATGAGCGGGGCTATATTATTGAGGTTTTGGGTGATAGTGATACTCGTGAAAAAGCTGAAGATCTAAATTTTATAAAACGAGCGAGTTGGACTGAAGAAGCGGTAGGAACCAATGCTATTGGGACGGCGGTGGTTATAAAAAAGCCGATTCAAACAACCGGAGCAGAACATTATTGCTTGAAACATCATACCTGGACCTGTTCCGCCTGCCCAATTTTTGACCTGGATGGTACCATGATAGGAATCCTGGATTTATCTGGACCATTATATGAAACCCATCTTCATACCTTGGGTATGGTTGTGGCAGCTGCTGAGGCTATCATGGACCAGATGAAAGTTCAAAAAAAGAACCGGGAATTGACCCTGGCTAATACTCGTTTAAATGACATTTTTCAGACTATGTCGGATGGGGTAATGATTTTTAATGAAACCGGTATTGTTAACCAAGTTAATCCGGTTGTTGAACATATATTTGGGCAGCCGGACTATGATTTGGTGGATACGGCCGTTCAAGAGCTGGTAGGTAATAAAGCACCATGTGCGGAGCAGATACTATTAAAACAGAAAGCTTATAGCGATGTCGAAGTTTTAGTAGATTCCAGGATTGGGCGAATTCATTGTATATCCTCCGGGAAACCGATTTTTGACGACCAGGGTGTGTTTTCCGGTGGAGTTGTTTTACTTCGTCCTATGGAAAAGGTGCAGAACCTGGTAAATCGGTTTAGCGGAGCACATGCATTATTTCATTTCAAAGATATTATTGGTAATAGTGAAGAAATACAAGAAACTATCCGGGTTGCTTCCTTGGCTGCGGCCAGTATGTCTCATGTGCTGTTGGAAGGTGATAGCGGTACCGGCAAAGAGGTTTTTGCGCAGGCCATTCACAACCGTAGTCTTCGCCGGGACGGGCCATTTGTAGCCGTAAACTGTGGAGCTATTCCCAGAGAATTAATCGGCAGTGAATTGTTTGGTTATGCTGACGGTGCTTTTACCGGGGCTAAACGGGGAGGAAGACCCGGGAAGTTTGAGTTGGCTTCCGGTGGTACCTTATTTTTGGACGAGATTGGGGACATGCCGCTTGAACAACAGGTGGCACTGTTACGGGTAATTCAAGATAAGAGAGTTACCCGTATCGGTGATGAAAAGGTTATACCCGTAGATGTACGGATTATTTGTGCCACTAATAAACATCTTCAGGATGAAGTGGAAAAAGGCAGCTTCCGCCAGGATCTTTATTATCGGTTAAACGTTGTCTCTATAGAAATACCTTCATTGCAAAATCGCAGGGAGGACATCCCCCTGTTATTTAAGCATTTGTTGCATAGCATCGGTCATGAGTGGGGCAGGGAATTTGAACATATAGACCCCGAAGTTTTCAGGTACCTGCAGGAATATAATTGGCCGGGCAATGTGCGGGAATTGCAGAACATCGTGGAGCGAATAATTAGCATGGCTGATGGTGATACTGTCTGTGTTAAACACCTGCCTACATCTATTCTGGATTATAATAAACATGTTAGTAAACCTGAACATTTCCTTTCCCAAAATATCAGAGTAACTAATGAAAGGGAAAAAAGGAAGCAATTATTGGCGGAAAGCGAAAGTCAAAAAATAATGGCTTTGCTGGCCCAATTCGGTGGTAATGTTAGTCAGGTCGCCAGGGAAATGGGAGTATCAAGAAATACTCTATATCGTAAAATGCACCAGTATAATATTGCAAATTAATATAGATTTCTTAAAATTCAGTAATAAAGGGGTGATGATTAATATGAATATTACGATAAAATTGTTTGCTACTCTCAGGCAGGGAAGATTCAAAGTTGAGGAACAAGAATATCCCACTGGAACTGCTGTGATTGATATAATTGATAAATTATCTATTCCGCATACAGAACTGGGGATAATATTTTTAAATGGTAAACATACTGAATTGGATACGGTGTTAAATGAACAGGATGTTCTGGCTATTTTTCCTCCGGTAGGGGGCGGCTAGATAAACTAAATTCTAAATAGTGCGGCTTGGAAGATAGGGCTAGGTTTTTAGGAAGGTGGTTCAAATAAGTGACCTTCCCCCAATAAGACTTGGCCCTTTTATATGGCTTTTTTCTGGAATATTAACTTTTTTGCAGTAAAGTGACCAATTATTGGCATAGTTTTTGCATATTAACAATATCACCTTTAAATTTTGAAAGTGGGGGTTACTAAAAATGAATATAGATAATGAACAAAAGTTGGCGGAACTGGAATCCGTGGAACTCCAAGACCTTATCGACCTGGAATTTCTGCAAAAGTTCCAGGATAGTTTTTCCCGGAGTATTGGGGTAGCAAGTATTACACAAGATATTCATGGGAATTCCGTTACTAGCCCCAGTGGTTTTACTGAATTTTGCATGCAACTTACACATGGCACACCAGAGGGTAATAGACGATGCCATGAGTGTGATATTAAAGGAGCAGAGGAATCAGTTCGGACAAGAAAACCAACGCTTTACCACTGTCATGCTGGCTTAATCGATTTCGCTGCGCCTATCATGGTGGGGGATAAGCAAATTGGTACTATTTTTGGTGGACAAATTCTAACCGAAACTCCTGACGAGAATAAATTTCGTCGTATAGCCGGCGAAATTGGAGTAGACCCAGATAAATATTGGAATTCTGTTAAACAAATTAGAGTAGTTCCAGAAGAAAGTGTGCAAGCAGGTGCTAATTTATTATTTCTTGTTGCTGGTACTCTTTCTAAAATGGGTTTTGAAAAACATAAACTAAAAAAAATGACAGGAATTTTCTATGAACATCTTACTCAGATAGCTGCTGCTATGGAACAGTTGGCCGCATCAGCTATGGAGGTAACTGAGAACGAGAATGTACTATTCAAAGAAATCAACGAAGTTCATGGGGTATCACTGCAAATTGATGATGTATTGGCTTTTATTAAGCAGATTGCGGAAGAAACTAAGATGCTTGGTTTAAACGCTGCCATTGAGGCTGCCCGGGCTGGTGATGCCGGTCGTGGTTTTGGGGTAGTAGCCGAGGAAATTCGTAAGCTATCAGATGAATCAAAACAAACGGTAAATACCATAAGAGAATTTACTTTACGTATAGAGGAGTCCGTGGGTAATACCTTGAAAACTTCTGAAGGGACACTCAGAACTGCAGAACAGCAAGC
>JBDKUD010000243.1:0-3471 GCA_039679805.1 Syntrophomonas sp.
ATGTGGCTTACGCTATGGAGAAAGCAGTGGCTCAGCTGTCCAATTATCACGCTGTACTCCAGATGCGCTCTCAAAACGCCAGCGGGCAGGAATGGATGGTCCGCCAGGTGGAGTTGTGGTCTGATGGAGATAAGTATGCAATAAGGCAGGATGATGGAACTCTGACCATAAACAATGGAGATAAAAAGTGGCAGGTTCGTGAGCAGACTAAGGAAGTGGCTATATTGCCGCTGCTGCCGGATCCGACTCGGAATAATTTTGATTTGCGTAATGAGGCCAAACAGGCTAAACAGTATCCCCATACCGTCGTGGGGGCAGAAACGATTGCCGGGCGCCAGACTACCAAACTGAAGATTTCGCCTCCGGGAGGCCTGGCCTATTATTTATGGGTTGATAAAAAAACAGATTTACCCATTCAACTGCAAACAGCCATGCAAAATGCATTGCAAACCACGTATACTTTTGTTAGCTTTGAACCAAATACTAAGATGGATGCTAAGATATTTGCCTACCAACTTCCGGCAGGATATAAGGTTATTGAAAATGATCCGGGACAATTGGTGACTACCATGGAGGAAGCGTCTGCGATTTGCCGGCTAAAACCGCTCTTGCCCAGCCAAACTCCCAATCGCATTCTCGCTTTTAAAAAACGGGTAGTCCTGGATTATGGAAATACTACTATTGTAGAAACTGCAGCTCGGGGTTCTTTAGAGCTAGTCCCCAATTCTGCACTCGGGAAGGCTGCGGGCGGCCCTCTGGAAATATGGGGGGAACGCTTGCGGTGGCAGCAGAATGGAATAGAAATTCAGGTCGAAGGGCAGCGACGACTGGTTTTGGCCCGTCAAATTGCTAAAGACCTTACTATTCCGGATGCAGGCCAAAACCTGATCAGCAAAGCACAGATTAAGGTCCCGGTGGATATGAAGATTGTTCAGGCTAACCAGCAGCAGGTAGACCGGGGCAGCAGTCCATGGCAGCTTGATCCTTTGCAAGTGGCCTTTACTTTCGCCAATTTAAAGTTATCGCCGGGAGGAATTCAGGGTGAACCGGAGCTGCCTATGACATATTTTAAACTGGTCGAGAATACCGGAGTTGAAGCATCAGTTGAGGTGAAGGGCGGCCCGGTTAAACAAGTTTATTTGCAGCGGCTGGTTCGCCGGGATGAGACAGGTATTTGGTCAGTGGTCGGCTACGACCCGCGTTAGATATTTGGTACTCTTTAATACAGGTATAGAATGGGAAAGAGGGGGAGAGACCGATTTGAAAAAGGTTCTATTAGCCAGTGCTTTAATAATTATATGTCTGGCATTGGGTTTGAATTTCCGGACGCCTCAACTAGAGAATAACGAAACGATTTCGCCCCCTAAGGCTGTTGATCACAATAACAACACCTCGAAGGAAGAGGCGAGAGTGTTGGACATTCTGGGTAATTCCGACAACTTATCACCACAGGAATGGACAGCGATGCAGGCATGGCGCAAGAATGTGCAGCAGATGGCATCAGAAAACACTGCCAGCTTGTTTTTAAATGGAAGCAGCCCCAAAGCTCAGGTGGCTCTCACCTTTGATGATGGCCCCGATGAGGAATTTACCACCAGGGTATTGGATGTTTTAAAACAGTACCATGTCCCGGCAACCTTCTTCTTCAAAGGGAATCAGTTGGATCGTTATGCCTCCGTGGCCAAAAGGGCGTATGAGGAAGGAAACCTTATTGCCAGCCATGCTTACAGTCATCAGGAATTAGATAAAATGAGCGCACCGGATATTGAGAAGGAAATAGTAGCCACTGATAAGGCATTTGAACGTGTACTTGGAGTCCAACCGGCCATGATACGTCCACCATTTGGTGCTATCAACCAGGATGTCCTTGAGGTGTGCAGCAACAACCAGGAAAAGGTCATACTTTGGTCTATCGACACTCTGGATTGGTCACAGCCAGAGCCTGACCACATTGCTCAAAATGTTCTTAAAAATGTGAGACCAGGTGATATTATTCTCATGCACAGTTGTAAAGACCGGGAGGCGACAGTGCAAGCACTGCCTAAGATAATTGAGGGTTTACAACTAAAAGGTTATGAAATGGTTGATCTATCAAAATTGTTAAAAATACCCGCTTATAAAACGCTGTAGTAACCCAAAATATGGCAATCCCGAGCATATGTTTCACGTGAAACATTGCCCGGGATTTTTTTGCGGATTAACAGCTGGTTACGTAATGTTAAGCCCGGGAAAGTTTGACGAGTACGTCTTTTAAGGCTTCACAGTCAGTACATACGCTTTCTTTTTCCTTGTTTTCACAGGTTTCCAGGCAATGATTAATAGATTTCTTCAGCAATTCGACTTCCTTCTCGTTTAGGTTTACGTTTGCCATTCGATTCACTCCTTTTATTCATTATCCGTATGAGTGGACGCTAAAAATTATTTACCCTGTTTTGTTTTTAGGGACACCACGTATTTTTCTGCCATTACACCGGCTATAGCACCATCTGCAGCTGCTGTTACCACCTGGCGTAAAGGTTTGGTCCTGATATCACCGGCTACAAAGACCCCCGGAAGATTGGTCGCGGTGTTCTCGTTGGCGATTACGTAACCGGAATCATCCATAGTTACCTGCCCGGCAAACCAATCGGAAGCCGGTTGGGTACCAATATAGACAAATGCTCCATCAGTAGAGATATTACTAAATTCGTGAGTTTTAACATTTTCAATCTCAACACTCTGCAATGAATGTTCCAATCCGTTGACTTTTCGTACTTCCGAATCCCAGATAATATCTATCTTGGGATTAGCTAATGCCTCATCCTGCGCCATCTTACTGGCCTGGAAATGATCAAACTGGTGAATAATCGTGACATGGGAAGCATAGCGAGTTAGATATAGAGCTTCTTCTACTGCCGAATTTCCGCCTCCAATAACAACTACATTTCTGTCTTCATACATCGAACCATCACAGGTTGCACAGTAATGCACGCCACGACCCTTATATTCATCCGCACCTTCAGCTGGTAATGCCCGGGGCTTGGCTCCGGTTGCAATTATCACGGCCGGAGCTTTGTATATGGTATCTTCGGTGCGTATGGTCTTAATTTCACTCTGTAGATTAATTTCAAAAACTTCCTTAAGGTCCTCAACTTTAGCTCCAAAAGATAGTGCCTGATCACGCATATTCGCGATTAATTCTTTACCCCTTATTACACCAGGGGTGCCGGGATAGTTGGCAACATGGTAGGTTGAAGCTGCCTGACCGCCGGGTACACTTATATCCACGACTACTGTGTCCAGCTTAGCACGCGCTGCGTAAATAGCTGCCGATAAACCGGCCGGTCCTGCGCCCAGAATGACTACATCGCAGCCAACTTCCTTTATATTCACCGGGGGTAGGACATCCCCCAAGATTTCTTCGATCGCAATTCTTACCTGAGGCTTACTCATAAAACCATTCAGTCTCTTGCCAATCTCCTTACCATCCTT
>JBDKUD010000372.1:0-2798 GCA_039679805.1 Syntrophomonas sp.
GATAAGCTAAGAGTACCACTTGAGAATAATAACAATGGAACAGCAGTTACTATACCGGCACCGATTAAGAGAATTGACGTAGTTAATGAATCAGTGCTAAATGATCCATATCCTGTTTGATGAACATAAATCAAATATATTAAGGCAGGAATAAGCATAATTAACGTTTCCAGTGTTAGTCCGGTTATCGCCCCTGCTCCTACCATCTTTTTCAACAAACCATATAGCCCAAAGGTTACCGCCAGGGAAATCGAAATCCAGGGGATAGAGCCAAAATGTACTGTTAAGTTTAAAACTGCCAGAAACGCCAGGAAAAAGGCCAAATACTGCCAGATGTTCATCCTTTCTTTTAGTACTGCTACCCCTAATATCACACTAACCAGTGGATTTATATAGTAACCCAGACTGGCTTCAATAACATGATTGTGGATCACTGCCCATATGTAAATAAACCAGTTCATATTTAGAATTAGAGCTGCTAGTACAATACCTATTAGTTTTTGAGGCTGAACAAATATTTCCCTTAACTCTAATCTAAAGCTTTTCCATCTGTTACTAATAATTACAAGCAAGAGCATGAATACAACACACCAGACTATTCGATGACACAAGACTTGCTGAGCAGATACACGTTGGAGAAGTTTCCAATATATCGGGAGAACTCCCCATAAAATATAAGAAATAGCTACAAAAATTACTCCACGAAGTTGATTATTGTTTGGCAAAATATATATTCTCCTTTTACACATTTAATCCATTATAGCCCTGTAAATATACATGTGCATTTAAAAAGTTATGAATTCGCAGACCTTACAGCATATTTTTTCGAAATATTGTTGTGCAAGATAATAAGCAACAATGGGCATATTTAAAATGAGGGCAAGTGTTTTGGAAGCTTCCCGCTAAATAGTGCCCTTGAAGGAGTTGACAGGTTGAAAAAAAAGTTGATGCTCTTAACCCTCAGTCTGACGATGTTACTGGTAATTGGCCAGACAGCATATGCAGCTGGCAGTGGAAACGGTGATCGCCCTAACGGTTCTTCTAGTCAAAATTGGGTTCCGCTAGCTCAACAGCTTAATTTGAATGACCGTCAAGTTCAGCAATTAAAAGAAATCAACCTGAACACCTATCAAGCTACCAAAGACCTGAAGGTTAAACTGCTAGACGCCAAGTTCGAGCTAAGACAGTTGCAGATTACGGGTACTGATAAAGCTGCTATAAACGCTAAAGTTAAGGAAATCAATGAATTAAAGACCAAGATTCATACGATCCGACAGCAAAAATGGCAGAAGGTTCAGTCAATACTCACTGCCGAACAGCAGTCAAAGCTAAAAGACATGAAAGGCTTTGGTCATCATGGCGGCCATTACAGGGAGAACGGTCAGAAAACCTGTAATTAAATAAGGCCTCCACATGCGAAGAGAGACAGGTTTCGGCCTGTCTCTCTTTTGTAATGATAGTGTTCAACTGACCCAAGTCTTCAGCCTAAAAATAAATGTTACCCAACTATAAAATATAAAAAATAAAAGGCTATTATTTAGGTGATGCGGTAAAGATATTAAATATAAAGAAGGTACGAATACTGAGTGTAATGTAAGACTTTAAGAAGGGTGAAATATGGAAAATAAGCACAAGATATTCATGGAATTCGAAGATCACCTGCTCAACTATGAAAGACCCTCTATTTATTTCCGGGAACTGGCTGATAGTCCATTGTTTTCAGATTTCCCATTTACTTTGCTGGGTGACTTGAAAAGGATTGAACAACCTCCGACCCATCATCCCGAAGGAAGCGTATGGGAACATACCCTGCTGGTTGTAGACCTTGCTGCCGAATGGAAAAAGGCCAGCGAAGACCCGCGTGTATTCATGTGGTCGGCTTTATTGCATGATCTGGGTAAAGCCAGGACTACCAAAGTTCGCAAGGGTAAAATAACCGCCTACGATCACGACAAACATGGTGCCATATTGGCAGCAAGTTTTTTACAGGAATTTACTGATGACAATGAGTTTATAACTAAAGTATCGCAAATGGTAAGATGGCATATGCAGATACTATTTGTAGCCAAGAAATTGCCTTTTGCAGATATTGATAAGATGATCACAGAAGTACCACTTGCAGAAATCACTCTGTTATCACTGTGTGATCGCCTGGGCAGAGGTAATATGAATGAAAAGACCCGGCAGGCAGAATTAGAAAATGTAAAGTGTTTTCTTCATGCCTGCCAGCAGCACCAAGCCCCCTACGCAGAGGGCACAATCCCCACAAGGCTTCAACAGGTCTTAACTTAAATTGATGAAATATTAATTATCGGTCATCCATAGCAATATAATCACGTCGCCAAGAAACACTTTTGTACGCGGGTCTGATGATTTTCCCGGCATTTACAATCTCTTCAATACGGTGTGCACTCCAGCCTACAATCCTCGCAATGGCAAATAGAGGAGTGTATAATTCGGGTGGAATATCAAGCATTCGGTAAATAAATCCCGAATAGAAATCAACATTGGCACTAACACCTTTGTACATTTTTCGGGTATTGGCTATTACTTCAGGTGCCAATTTTTCCACTTTTAAATAAAGCTGGAATTCATCCTCCAATCCCTTTTCCCGGGCAAGTTGAGCAACTTGGTCTCTTAAAATAATTGCCCTGGGATCTGATATAGAATAAACGGCATGTCCTATACCATAAATAAAGCCGGACTTATCAAATGCTTCATTGTTAAGCAATCTGGAAAGATAGCCTTCAATCTCTTTATCATCTTCCCAGTCCCTTACTTGTTGTTTCATATCTTCA
>JBDKUD010000090.1:0-7113 GCA_039679805.1 Syntrophomonas sp.
CCGGGGTAACACAAGAACGGTCGATAATGGGTTTTCGTAAAATTTTCATATAAACCAGCATTACAATAATAGTCACCATACCGGCAATAACACCGGTTAGTACTATTCCTTTGCCCACATGAGCCACGGCCATGGCTGTAAGTCCCATGCTCAACCCGGCCAGCAGACACGGTATGAACCCTTCCTTAATTTGTTTGAAACCTCCCACCAGCCATAACATACCAAATCCAATCATAGTGGAAATGATTGGCATAAACTGGGAAAATATTAATGCCGAAGTTTGCAAAGGAGTACCTGTCATATCGGCATAAACCACCAGGGGAGCTCCCAGAAGTGCGTACGTACACAGGGAATCGAAACCTAAAGCAGGCAAAGCTACCGCGACAAAGGTAGAATAACCCAGAGCCACCATTATCGGCGGAAGAATTGATACCGGAGTTGCGCCTACTGCTACCAGCAGGGTACCAATCCCCATATTTATAATCATTACCTGAACTGCACGATCCTGTTTGGCAATAGTTTTTACGTAAACAACGATTCGTTTTAAGGCTCCAGTATGTTCAAGAAAGGTAATCTGAAAAATTGATGTGGCTACCATTAGCGAAACTGGAAATGAGGCAATTATTCCGGCCAAACTGCCGGTTAAACCAACTTTTAATGAGGTATGAAAGAAAAATAAACTAATAACAATAGTAAGTATCCATCCTGCCAATCCGCTTAAATCGGCTGGCCATTTGGCCCAGATAAGCAAAACCAGTACAGCAACAATTGGTACTAGCGTAAGCAGTACATCCATTAAACTATCCTCCCATTCTACAATGTTTTCAGTTTTACAGTGCTTCCAGTGCTATTCAACCGTCCTACCAACCCTCCTTCATACAGCACTGTTGTATGAAGCATAACATTATAATATTAACATAATATTCAAGTACTGTGGATATACAATTTATATTTTGAGAATCATTACTCCGTCTTAAACTTGGTAGTTACTTCTTGCAGCTCTCTGGCTAACATCGAGGCAGAATCAACAGAAGCAGCTATACTTTCCATAGCTGCAGCCTCTTCCTGACTGCTCGCGGAAACCTCTTCAGTAATAGCAGCATTTTCCTGGGCTACCGAAGCAATAGCCTGTATGGCTTCGGAAATTCCAGCTGAACTTTTCTTTATCTCCCGCGAAGATACCCTGATTTCATGCAGACTATTAGCCATATCTTTTACTATGTCGGATATTTTCTGAAAGACCGAATTGGTATGCTCAACAGCAACTCGCTGCCCATCTACAATCGAATTAGTATTATTTACTTCTGCCACCGCCCTTTTGGCCCCGGCCTGAATTTGTTCCATTATACTGGCTATTTCGGTTACTGAAGCTCCTGACTCTTCTGCCAGTTTTCTCACTTCTTCAGCAACCACAGCAAAGCCTTTGCCTTGCTCACCAGCTCTGGCAGCCTCAATAGCTGCATTTAAGGCTAATAAATTAGTTTGATTGGCAATACCGGCAATTGTCTCTAGAATTTTTTCAATTTGCCTGGTTCTCTGTTGCAGATCATTAATAACATTTTCCTTGGTTTGGGCGGCAGTTATATTGGACTGCATTTTCGATTCCTGTTCCTCAATAGCTTCAAAACCTTCTGAAACAAGCTGCTGTGCCTGTTCCGATGAAGTAGCTATGCCTTCCACTCTATCTTCGTTATCATTTATATCTCTTTCTATCGTCTCTACCATTTCTACCATTTGTTGCGCATGATTGGCTTGTTCAGCAGCACCGGAGGCGATATCTTGAATAGATGCCGCTACTTCTTCCACAACCCGGGTAGTTTCCTGGGTGGAAACATTAAGTTCATGGGTAGCCATTGATACACCTTGAGCACTATGAATAGCCTTCTTGATTAAATCCCTGAGATTAAAAATAAAAGTATTTACGGACCCGGCCAGATCCTCAAGTTCGTCTCCGGTATTAACTTCAATTTGCTGGGTTAAATCGCCGCCTGCTGAAGCCAGCTTATCTACACGATCTCTTATTAGCTTAAGCGGGCCAGACATTTTCCTGGCTAAAAACAGTGAAAAAGCTATAGCTAATAATAGACTTACCAGGCAGACAGCAATTACCTTTACTAGTAATTGCTGTTTCTCGCGGGCTATATATTTGGCATCAATATCCACGCAAGCAATAGCGACAACCTTACCCAGGCTGTTCTTAATAGGGGCATAGCCACTTAACTGGCTGCCCCACTGGTCAGTTGTTATCTCTTTTTCAGCGATTGCCTTTCCTGCAAAAGCTGTCTTCATGGCTGGCCAGCATTTATATTCTTCATTGATTGCACAAGGATCTTCAGTATCTGCATCAATTATGAAACGAGTAGTGTTATCTTTGTTAAAAGCTAAAGTATAAACATACATAACCCCGGTATCCTTTTGAAATTGCTGTAATTTTGCCCTCTGGGCAATAAAATCTTTACGGCGGCTGTCTTGTTCTGTTTTAAACGTCTCATGAATATCACCATCAATCAGGAGGGCGGCAGATGAGGCTAAATTGGCAGCAGTATTTTGTATGTTGTTCATAAACATATTATTAATGTAAATATTCATGAAACTTCCCATTAATAATGAAACAAACAGACAAAGGAAGATAAAGCCGGCAGTTAATTTTGCCTGGATACTACGCATAATTTTTATTTTTCTCATTTTTTGAGCTGTTCTTGGCCGCATTTCATCCATGAACAGCACTCCCTTCCTTTATAATAGTATTTTAATTTAATCTAAATATAACATTAAAATGGGTATATCGTCATTAATATCCTTTATATGTTATATATAAATACCTATGACTTAATTCCCAATGGAAAATGCACCAAAAGTACGACAGGTAATTATCACCTTTCTTGACAAATTCCAATAGGAGAAGTTTATAATTAAAACAAAGAAGCTGCTAAATAAACCAGGGTAGGTGGATTTATTGCGAAAGATACCCCTTGATTATGCTGAGGAAGGAATGATACTGGGACGAAGTATTATAGATAGTGAGGGTCATGTTCTGCTCAGAATAGGGGTAGAATTGGACGAAGCCTATATCAGTCGACTCTTCAACTTAGGCATCCATTATGTTTACATACGCGATGAAACCTTCGGTGAAACTGATGAAATTGAAGACGTTATCTCTGAGGAAACTCGGATCACCACAGTCAAACTGGTCAAAAAAACTTTTAGCCATCTACAACAGGATCGAAAGATAAATACCCTTGCTCTACGTAAGGTAGTCAATAATATGCTGGATGAAATTCTGGATAATAGTAATGTTCTGCTAAGTATTACTGATATTTCATCCCTTGACGATTTTGTATTTTATCATTCGGTTAGTGTCTGTACCCTTTCCATTATGACCGGCATTACTCTTGGTTATAATGATACCAAGTTGCGAGAGTTGGGTATCGGCGCTTTATTGCATGATATTGGCAAGTCAAAACTTGATCCGCAAATAGTCATACGGGAAGGTGAGCTTAGTGAAGAAGAGTTTGCTCTTCTGTCCAAACATCCAGAGCTAGGATTCTTAATTATAAAAGGATATGGTGATCTGTCGCTGCTTTCAGCTCATGTTGCCTTTCAACATCATGAGCGCTGGGATGGTAAAGGTTATCCCCGTCAACTAAAAGGTACCGATATTCATGAATATGCTCGAATTGTTGCTATCGCCAACATTTATGATGAACTAATGGCAGATCGCCCCAACCGGCCTCCATATGAGGTAAATCAGGCAATTAACCTAATTAAACGTATGGCCGGCATTTATTTTGATCCTCAAGTGGTAACTGCATTGATCTCTAATATTGCCAGTTATCCCCTGGGCAGTATAATTAAATTGAATACCGGCGACATCGGCATCGTAACACGTCTCAACAATGGAACACCACACCGTCCGGTGGTACGCATTGTTCTTGATAGTTCGCTGCGCAGGGTTACAACTCCGCATGAAATTGACTTATCTTCAATGACAACTATTATACCGGTTCAAATTATGACGGAACGAGAATTAAAAAAGATATTACCCCGTACAGCGGGGGAATAGGGATGGTAGACGGATGCAATATAAGCTCAGGCAGTTGGAAAATAAAAATCGTCTAAAGGAACAGCTGAAAATTCTACAAGAAAAAGCTATTGAACATTTATCCACCCACCGTTCCCAATTGTTGCAAGTGTTCAGAATGATTTCTTATGCCACCGATCTCCAGCTAGTTCCCCTTTGGTATAAGGGATCAGTACGTGAAATTACCGGTTTTCATGAAACCGATTTGCTCAGTAAAGTATCCCAATGGGAGCAGCTCGTACATCCCGAAGACCTATCTATTTTTCAAGCTAAACATCATATGTTACTGAACAGCAGCCAGGATGCTCCTCGAATTTTGGAATACCGCATTATTGCCAGTGATGGTCAGATACATTGGGTTAGTGACATGGCAATATTAGTGCATGACAAAGATGGTAAGGCTATCGCGATAGAAGGTTTAGTAATTGATATCACCCGCCGCAAGGAAGTAGAGGAAGAATTTCTGAACCGGCAGGCGCATCTGGATAGTATTTTAAACTCGGTACAGGACGTAATCTGGTGAGTTACACCTGATACATTTGAATTAATTTACGTTAACCCAGCTGCCAAAATGGTATATGGATATCCCCTCGGGGAAATGAATGCAGATGAATCTGACAGTTATCTGTTTAGCCAAACCAACCAGGAACTTTTATTGGAAAACTTCACTACTTTGTTGCAAAGAGGTTGGTTTGAGACAGAATTTTGCATATCGCTGCCCGATGGAGAAAAACGCTGGTTGAATCGGAGAGCGCATTTTGCTCGAGACGCCCATGGAGTGGTGGCCCGTATTGACGGCATCGATATAGATTTTACGCGACGTAAACAGGCAGAAGATACCCTTAAGTATATCAGCCTCCATGATAGCCTTACTGGTCTGTTTAACCGATTTTTCTTTGAAGAGGAAATGCAGCGTTTAGACAAGGATACGTTTCAATCTGCCGGTTTGATTATTTGTGATATTGACGGACTTAAAATTGTAAATGACAACCTGGGACACGAAGCCGGTGATCAACTGCTGAAAAGATGTGCCAAGGTATTAAAATGCTGTTTTAATAAGGAGCAGGTAATCTCCAGAATTGGCGGCGACGAATTTGCCGTGTTGATAAAAAACTGTTCGACCATGGAACTAACCTCAGCTATCGATTCACTGCGTCAGACCATTGCTGATCACAACAGTTGTTCTAGCTATCCTTTTCCATTAAGCCTTTCCACCGGTATGGCTTTGAAATCATCTGCAGAGGTTCAGATGAGTGAAGTTTTCCGTCAGGCAGATAATATGATGTACGCAGAAAAGCCTTCCAGCCATCAACGTTTTCACGACCTTTTTCAGTCTGCTTATAGATAGGTTACCTAATAGTGTCTGCTAAAGGTTCTAACGATCGTGCATCTATTTTCCAACAAGACTTGATTCTTCGCGTAGTAACGAGCAGGTTCCTACTTATTTCCTTCTTAGAATTCTTAAAAACCAAGTACAGCTCGACACTTAAACTGTTTTCCTTTACTTTTTCAATGCTGCCAATCCTTATATATTCAATAGTGGAAAGCACTTTCAACAAGGGCCGCACATCTTTCCCAGAATCAATCATCTTGCCGGCAATATGCATTTCGCCCTGGTCAAGGGCCGTTACAAATACTTCTATAACTTGCTGTTGATCCATACCCTGTAATTTTTGGTCCAATATATTTGCTGATTTCCATATCATAATCTGATGGGCCAAATCTAATTTCCGGCTGCCGTGAGTTATACTATCCTGAAAATGAATACAAAAGTGGCCGTTAAAATTATTATTTTCAATGGCACCTTGACCGTGCGGCATTCCATTCATAGATGCTGCTATTTTTTTACCGCTGTCTAATTGAATAATGACAGCTTTACGCTTCCAACTCCATTTACCATTATAAATTTTCTTCATTATAGCTGTATCATCTGCTGTTAATGGCTGTACATCAGCATGATATGTACCGCCTCTTCTCTGAACATTAAAGGTTAGGTGAGTATCAAAATCAATTATTTTAGCACGGGAATATTTTGGAAAAACGCGATTTACTTCATCCCATTTTAGAAATTCCCCATATAGCGATTTTTCTTTTATCTCCTTCCTGGGAATTTGTTTCTCTGGTACCATACCATATTTATAAATTAACGGTATGGCTGCCAGCAAAATAATAGCTAAGGCAATAATATAACGGTATTTATAAAGATTAATTATCAACTCCAACTCCTCCTTTTCAACATTTATATGTAATGTTGATGTAAAAATATATTCAGTATAGTTCTAAAAATGATACAGATACTATTTATGAAATATATTATAAGGAGGTGTCTGTTTGAAACCAGCCAGAAAATTATTACTAATACTCATAACCGTATTATTGGGAGCTTCCCTGGTTCTCGGGGGTTGTACTACTTCTAAAAAACCATATCAAAGCCCTGGAAATAATACCACCAACCCTAAAGTAACCACACCTGCTCCTACCACACCTAAAGCAACTACACCAACTACCAATAACTCCAAGCAGTTAGTTAACAGGGTTAACGCCGCAGCAGAGAAGGTAAGCGGAGTTCGTAAGGCCACTACAGTTGTATCGGGTAAAATGATTTATATTGGTTTGGATTTAAATGCTAATTTAGAAAAAAACAAATCCGCGCAAGTTGAAAGAAATGTAGCGGATAAAATTAAGAAGATGGAGCCTACTTATACCGTAGGTGTTGCCTCAGATGTTGATACGGTTACTCGAATCAAAAAAGTATCACAGGGTATTGCCCAGGGGAAACCACTAACAAGCTTTAAAAATGAACTTGAGAATATTGGTACTCGAGTTAAGCCACGGGTAAAGTAAAAAATATAACCAAAAAGCAGAGGCTAATGCCTCTGCTTTTTCAGTTAGGGGTTAGGGATGAGGAGTGAGGTGTAAGGAGTTACGATATTAAACGTTTTACTTCTAATTCTCGTCCACGCCTAACGCCTTTTCCTCACTCCTTACGCCCTTTTTATTCTACGCTCTTCCAGAGTATCTCCGAAATATCC
>JBDKUD010000300.1:0-9517 GCA_039679805.1 Syntrophomonas sp.
CCTGTGAAGTCAACTTGATTTACATTTTCCCATAGTACTGATTCCTTGTATTTAAATCCATGTATATCAATACGTAGCACTCTAGGTATCTTTAGATAGCTATAAGAAAAGTACATAAATATGAAATAAAAAATTATAGATATAATGTATTTATCGATAATAAAAAATGTAATAGAAGCACAAGTAAACATTAACAAAAGAATCACTTGTTCAATATGGAATCGGGATAGACTATTTTTCTTAAAGACATAACTATTATCTGCCAAATTATCATACGCACCCTTTCATTATTACTCGTTATTCTTCCCGCTAGATTTAAGCGATCTGTTCGGGTAATATTGTTAGTCCGCTTTATCTGTCTGGCTGAAAGTGATGTGCGGTTGTCGGATTTGAGCCCCTTTTACCCAATTCAATATTGGCATTTTGCGGGTATAGTACTATAAAATGCTTCGTTCCTGGGTTTTTTGGTGCCTTTTTCTACCCCTATCTGCCTTATTTATTGTTTTTAGGTCATTTTAGTTTTTCGATTAGGCTTTTCGACTTTGGACTAAACGTATTAGTTTGCGTTATATTAATAATTTAGCCTTACATTTGTTACAATATGGTTTTTTTCTAAAGCCTATTTCATACTTTTTATAATAAAAGCTACAATTATGAAGCAAATAGCTGCTATAGCAAACAATATTTCTGGTCTATTCTTACACATATCACCTATATATTCCATTAGGACAGTCTGGTATACTGTGAGGACAATGAATAACACAATGGTAATAATAAAGGCAAACATTATAGAAATAGCCATCATAAGTGTATATCTCCTAAATATCTATTGAACTATGACCAACTAATTGCCAAAAAGTTTGGTAATTATAAACGAGTTGAAGGTGGATGTCCAGAAATGGTACAAGTAGCTTTTCTCTTCACTATCTGCCAAACAATTCTCTAATTATTTTGATTGGATTCCTGCTTTTGTTTGAACAGTATATGTCATACTGCATAAGTTGAAGGTGTAACAGGATTTACATCTGTATATTTTAATAACTGAACATTACCCCCAGATTAATCAGTACCCAAAACTGCACCTCCGGAAATAGGGCCATATCCGCCTCCCGAGATAATAGACTTACCGTTTATTTCACTATTATTTTTAGCATTAGTCCAGGTTGCAGATAGCCCGAAACCTCCTGCTGGCGTAGTTCCCATTTCTCCACCGGATTGAGGGTAAATATATACCTTGATACTAATACGTATTCCAGCTTTCCCCTGTACTCCTACACCAGCCTCAAAGAACCTCCTGCCCCAATTTGAAACGTATAAGCTAAAGCATTCGATAAATTAATTCTCTAGTACTGTTACTGATGGATTTACCACCACTTCTGACACTACTACTGCTTTTACTGTGTTATTGTTTCCACCGTTCCATGGAACTTTCGCCTGTGCCCCTCCACCATGAGTATCCGTTACAGATGAGATAAGCTTTAGTTTATCGACATCAACATTTTTACTTTACAGCAGTCATCTTCACCCTTAAGGCATCCAACATTACTGCTGCTTCTGAGCGAGTAACCAAATCCAAGGGTGCAATTTTGTCCGGGGTTTTACACTTAATGAGACCGTTTTCGCTGGCTATACTCATCGCTTCTTGGGCCCAGGAAGGGATCAAATTCCGGTCACTAAATTTTTTCAATTGCGCATCGGCTGCTCCGGTAGCCGTTATTTTTGATGCCTGTGTTAAAATTACCGCTGCCTGGGCTCGGTTTAGCGGTGCTTGTGGGTTAAATCTTTTATCCGCACTGCCCTTGAACAGACCCGCCTTAACAACCGCGCCTATTGCTCCGGCATAGTGTTGATTGGAAATATCGGTAAACTGCCTTTGCGCCTCAGCCTGATCTGGTTCCAACTTTAACAAACGACCCAGCATAGCGGCAAACTCTACCCGGGATATTTTCCCTTCAGGATTAAATTCCGTGGCATTTATACCCTGTACAATGTAATTATCAGCCAGACTTTCTATAACCGCTCGATCTGGATTATTGACCAGATCGGTAAAAGATGATTTCTCCATTGATTTAGCATCAGTTAGTGCTTCTATCCATCGCTTGCCATTAGCTCTGGTAACATTCATATCATTTATAACCACGGTCCGAACCCTTACACTTTGAGGTTTAGTTTCTCCAGGCTCAATTTCTCCAAAAGAACCCAGGTCATTTAAAACATAATAGCGCCCGTTGTCCTCCCCCAAATAAAGCATTTCGTGGCCAGGGAAATGTAATGATGCACCGGGGCTTACGCTGCGGAGCAATTTCTCACGATAAGCAACGCTATAGCCGTCAAAGGCCATAGTCTTCCCGGCTGAAGCAGCCTGAACATCTGAATTTCTGGCCAATCTAAACCCAAAACAGCGGTATAACTCCATAACCAGAGCGGAACAATCCCGGCCGTTTAGCATTCCCCCCCAGCAATAACGTTCACCTTGCATTTTAAATGCCTGACGGATTATATTAGCCCGCGTATAGGGTAGATAGCCTATCGTCACATCATTGGATATAGGGATAGGAGCCATAGTAAATTCCAATTGACCAGCCTTATTGCGAATCGGGAGTTTAACCACGTAATTTTGGTAAACCCTCCGGTCGCGAATCGTATCTGGTAAATCTTCCGATTTTAACAATGCTAACTTGGTTCCCATAGTGAATTCCATTTCTGAGATCTGTGGTAACAACGGTTCATTATCCAACCTGATGTGATTACCGCTAACCACCAGGAAACTAGTTTCATTCTGATAGTCCAGCCAAGTATCCCGGTCACATACAGCCACGTCGGAAGCAGGCAGCCAGCCCGTACAATTATCCATTTGCACAAAATACCATTGCCCATCCAGGCTATGATGAAGGATAATGATTGGCTCAGCAGCTAATATGGAGGTATTCTGAAAGAGATCAAAGCCGGGGTCACCGGGCTCATCCCCAATTACATCAGCGGTAGGATAGATTTTTAAGTTACTTCTTTTGACCGTAAAGCCATACTTAACCTGGTTTGTTGCCTGTAGTCCCTCCAGATTCATCTGCTGTTTCAGCTTTTGCCAGTAGGAGGTGCCCACCAATTCTGACCCCATATAGGAGGGATCAGTCGGAAACGGATAGTCAATGTAACCGGTTAATTGTTCGCGAGTAAACGAACCGGGATAATCGGCCAGATTATACACCGCACCCGGAAGTTTGCGGACTATTTCCTGGTTAAAACTCTTAATTTGGTCAGGGGTTAAGATAACTCTATTCGGGTCTGCAATTTTGTTTATCCAATAATCGGCTTGCAGCATTTCAGCTTTTACATTGGGCATAGTTGGAATCTCATAAGCATCTGCCCAGCTTGCCGGACAAATCAAGCTCATTGCTATGATTATGTTCAATAAACCTTTCAATAAATAACGATACATAATAAACCTCCCCACCTGTTTGCATTTTTCTTTTATAAGTGACTTTCAGGGAACATTTCTATAAAAATAATGAAATCCCTGCATATTTGACATAAATGAGGGTTACTTGCTGTCAAATGGAATATCATTCTTATTAATGTCGACCAAGGAGGAAAACTATCGTAAATAGCACCTTTTCCGCTGGTTATGGTGGTGCAGAAGGAAATTTCATGAGATTGGAACTGTAAAAGTAATAATTGAAAAATTAAGGAGTATCGCAATAAGATATGCAACAGACGCAGAAGCGGGAGAGATTGTATATAAATCCCTCCCGCTTAACCTGATTCAATATTAATCTGCGTAATTCGAAACACCTTTAATAAACCTCAAATCCAGTTGCTATATATAACGTTTTGAAAGAAATCGTCCGTTCAATATTAATTGTTTATAACTATTTAATATAAAGCCCCAATCATTGGTTAGATGTTACCTTAGTATATTCGCCTTTTGGAGCGAAATGACCAAACACAATATTAGCAGATTTTTCGAATTTATTATCCTTAATTGACCAGAAACCATATCTGCCCCACTTTCTGTCACCATTCTCATCCAAACCTAAATCCCCCCCTGTGTAACCTCTCATCCAATTTGCCGTAACCGGAATATTTTTCTTAAATAATTCGTAATCGACTTTGGAAATGTTAAGCCAGGACTGGGCAATAACCCACATAGCGTCGCAATAATACAGATCAGTAGCCTGAATATTATCGGTACCGATTTTTTGCTTTAGTCTGCTCAAGAAATCAACATCAACACGCCCTGATATTCCCAGATTACAAACGGTAAAATCAGTTTTTTGAGCAAATTTTAAGGCACTATCATCTTTGAACACAGTAACTTCAGCTGGTACTCCGTCACAGCCTATCCATCTGACTGATTCCAATTCTGCTTTTCCTGCCGCTGCCTTTAATATTTCATTGACTTCATCAAATGAAATAAGTACTACGGCTACTTTATCAGATGAGCTTTCGGATTTTTTCTGCTTGACTTGCTGTTCTATGCTGGCTATCGTATTACCAAAATCCTTATTTTCCGGGTTGTATTTTGTCTCTTGGTCAATATTTATATTCATTTGTTTGCCATACTGCACAATGCTATTTCTTAAATCTTTACCGTAGACATCATCCCGATAAACCAGAACAATGTTCTTAATACCACTTTCCAGAGCAAAACGAACTATGGCCTGGCCTTGTTGAATATCATTGGTGCAAAATCTAAATAAATTACTATCCTTTTCAGCTAAAGATGGAGCCGTGCTGATGCCCGATATTAACAATTGCTGGTTCTGCCTGGCATAATCCGAGACCGCCTCGATTTCTTCACTGGAACCGCAAATAACAGGAAGAATACCTTCTTTTTTAAAGTTCTTGATCTTTTCAGCTGCTATTTTGGGGTCACCTTTCGTATCCTCGACAAAAAGCTTAACTTGCTTGGTATGCCCAAGGTCCTTCAAGTACTGGTTAATATCATTAACGGTCATTTGAATAGCGATCAGCGAAGATTTTCCAACACTGTAGGTTTGCCCATTAGTATCCAATAAAACTCCGACTTTTAAATCATCCGTTTGCTTTTGTGATGTATTGCTGGTACAAGCAATCGATATAATACATAAAGACACACATAACGAAACAATAAACCACTTTTTCAAAGACCTGCCCATAGCAGTACTTCTTTCCAAAACCCTCACCCTTTCATTTTAGTTTAAATAATTTTCAGGCATCAAGGTCCACGTATAATCCTTCTGCGACATTTAAAAAACCACAAAGTACCATGGTTCATCCTCTAGTGACCCCTTCAGAAAAGTATCCAATAGGTCATCTTTTTCTCAGAGTCTGGCAGAGTAAGCTTTGAAGCTTGATTACATTATTCGCCATAATTGTTTATTTTACCTGCACTATACTATCTATATTAAGGTAACTATTTTACATTTGCCCTAGGACTTCTGCATAATTAGTAACAGTTCCAGCTAATAGTCAATTATAACCATAAATTTTCCCAACTATATGCAGGAATTTGGCATATAAATCGCTAAAAGAATATTCATGCTGTTGCTGGTAAATTATACCTCAATTTACCAGCAACAATGTCTCGACATTATTGGTTTAAAGAATGAACCGATATATCCTTTTTGGAGAGGAGAATATAACATGCTTGAAGTTTCTATTTCTACACAGGAAGGTATCCCTCAGATTTATTTGCGGGGGAGGTTTGATGGATTGGGTGCTCAGCTCTTTGATCAGGAAGTGGAGCTCCGCATCAAAGACGAAAAGCAATGGATAATTGATTTCGCTAATGTCGGCTATTTGTCCAGCGCTGGAATTCGTTCCCTGATTAAATATGGAAAGAAGTTAGTTAAGGTTGGCGGCAAGCTTATTCTGACCGGATTAAGCCGGGATGTTAGATTAGTGTTGGAAACCACCGGAGTGCTGCAGCTATTCGGACAAGCTAAAGGGATTGCGGAGGCCCTGGCAATAATTGATAAGGAGTCCTCGCTAGGTAAGGCCCAAAAATTTGCCGCCCTGGGAAGAGAATGCACCTGGCAGATACTGTCGGAGCAGGAAAGCTATCTGGATATTTGGAACTCGCTTAAAAGCTCGTCTCGACAAAATTTGAATAGTGCAGATCTAATGTCAGTCAGCCTGGAAGATCTTAATTTGGCTTTTGGGATAGGCGGATTAGGTTCTGACCGGGACAACGCCTTTGAAGGTCTGGGATCGTTCCTGGCCCTGGGAAGAATGGTCGGAGTATTGCCGGCGGATGCTTATAATCAGCCAGATTTTATGGTAGTGAAAAATCCCCAGGAATCTAATATGTATGTTGCTGCCGCAGCCGGCTTTACCGGGCAGCCATGGGGGAAATTGGACCTGCCCCAAGGAGCGCCCATTTATTTGCGCGATATTCAGCAATTAATAATTAATAAAATACAGGAAGTATCGAGCCAGGCTGATTCTGTGGTAGGTATGGTAGTAATCGGGCAGGCCCAGTCAGGGAGCGGGAGCTATTATCAAGATTATGAGAGCTTGGTAAATAACCAAACACTTAACCGGAATTTGGCTGGACAGCAAACCATGATGCTAATTGGCCTGGGTGCAAATGCAGGCTGGAAAGACGAACACCTGGCACTGCTTATAGAGCAGCGCGGAAGTAGGCCGGGAGAAGAATTCTTCCTGGGAAATGCACTTTTGTTTGCCGATTCTCTTGACTGGAAAGATATTCAAATGCCTGAAGAAGCCTTAAAGTATTGCTCTAACCTGGAATTAATGCAGGATGTATTCATTGCCAATGAAAATACCGCCCTTACCGAGGGTCGGGTCTGGTTCTTTGTTCCCGGGCAAATCCGCTCCGGAGAAGAAAAGCAACTGCAGCTCGAAGTAGGGGGCGAGATGACTTTCCCCGAAGAATGGGAAATTATTACCCGCCGGCTTTATGCTGATGCCCGGCGAGTAGTTCTGGAGCCACTAACGGGGGGATTTAGCGAAGGCAAACCATTTCGTGTAACCTCTTATGATAGTAACAACCGGCGTATGCTGCCTACAGTCTTAAAGATAGGTCCGACCTCCCTGATAGAAAACGAGATTCAAAACCATCAAAAGTATGTACAAGGTTATATTCTTAACAACTCCACTACCATTATGGGGTACACCACCTGCGGGGCATCGACCGGTATGCGCTATAACTTTGTGGGAATCAGCGGACCGGACAGCAATCTCAGCTGGCTGACCAATCGTTTCCGGGAAAGACCGGTAGAGGAGTTAATCCCGCTTTTCAATAAAATCTTTACTCATATCCTTAAACCCTGGTATGGCCAACCGTGCTGGGAAATGATCAAGCCCTATCAGGATCACAATCCTCTAGTACTATTCCCTACAATCCTTACGGGGGCGGAAAAAGAATTGTGAATTTCTGCTCAGGATGAAACTATTGACTGTCCGGAGTTGGGTTTAGTTCTTCCTAATCCTTATCATTTTTTAAAAAATGAATATTCTACCCGGCAATCATTTTCCCAGCCCTGGTACACGGGTATTAATCATGGGGATTTGAATATGCAAAACATTCTCTTGGATGAACGGGATAATGTCTATATCATTGATTTCTCTGAAACCAGGCCCCGAAATATTGTATCTGATTTCGCCCGGTTGGAACCTATATTTAAATTTGAAATGACCCGGATGGGAAGTGAAGCAGACCTGGTATCTTTTTTAAAATTGGAAAAATCTCTGGCTGAGGTAAATTCCCTGGATGAGGTACCTCCATTTGTCTACCCCGGAGATGATCCTGCGGTTAAAAAGGTTTATCAGATGATCTGCCTAATCAGGAAATATGCCAAAACCGTAGTTATCTTCGAAACTGATATTATTCCTTATCTCTTGGCCATGCTGGAATGGACTTTACCCATTGTAGTTTTCGTTAACGTATCACCATTTGCGAAAAAAGCCGCAACTTACAGCGCTGCTTTGATAGTAGAGCAAATTATGAGATTGGAGTCAAAGTAATCCAAGGTTAAAGGGGTGTCAAGGGGATGGTTCTCTTGACACCCATATCTTTCCCTGGTACGTTATTTTTCTACTTTATTTGTTTCCTGACTTCTATCTTCAGTCATATCTATTTTCCCAAACTCTTCATTAACTGGTAAGCACATATAGAAATTAGGGGTAGCATCAATTTCGATTTGGCCACTTTGCATTGTAAAATCGAGCAGGTGACCACCGGCATTTTTGTCGGCGTTCAAGAAATGCACATGATAGCCGGGCACATTCATGCCATTTACATAGGACGGGCACCAAAAGCCGACCAGAGTTCCCTTAACATTATTGAATTCAAAAGTGGGCTGATTTTTGGTTACCTCGGCCAGCGGCGGGTAGGGCTTTTGCTGTCCGGGTACACTTCTGGTTTTTACATATTTGAAATCGCCGCTCACTTTTATAGCATAAAAAATATTCTTATTACCAATCATACTGTCTATGCGGTTCTGCAATTGCGGGAAGTTTATTTCTTCGTTCACGGCTTGAGATTTATCAGCCTCAAAATAGGTAACGCTGGCAAATGGAGTCTTCATGGTATCAGCAACCGGGTAGGCAACTCCGTCTGCCTTAACCTGATAAAAATTCCCCTCCAGTTCAATCATTTCCCCGTCCAGTGCTTCAAATGTGCCAATCCCGGTATCTCCATATTTTTTTAATTCCGCAAAAGATGTTTGCCCGTCATATTGCCCTTCCAAGAGTGCACTCAACATTGAAATCTGGTGAACAGCCTCCCGGTCTGGAGAATAATCATAATCCAGGTTATTCGGATAGAGGGAAACTGTCGAACTCGTGCTGTCCCAACCGATATGGATATTACAGATGTCAGCTATAGCCCGCAGGGGAACAACCAATCCCCCATCTCTGATAGTAGGAGTAACCGGCAGCGAAATTTCCCGGCCATTAACATTAGCAATGGGAGAACCAGGATTTACTGTAAAAGTAACTCCTGCCAGGTAAGCAGTTGCGGCATTGGTTTGCTGATTCCAATCTAGCTTGGCCCCCATAGCTTCCATAACCGGTCGTAAAAGTACCAGACACTGCCCATTTTCCACCACCGGGGCTGCTCCAAAGTTAATTGTCTGATTGTTCCAGCGTACCGTGACAGAAGATTCGGCAGCTGGTACGGAGGAAACCACAATAAGGCTTAGTAAAATTGCCATTATAAATCCTATACACTTTCTCGGCACTATTGCTCACTCCTTTAATATTCACTCACAGTTATTATGTATTAAGTTCCCTCATTTTCGGCATAGACCGTGACCCCATCTTTGATCTAATTCGATGCAGCCTCCGGTTAATTTTTTATCCAACAACTTCACCTCCAGCCCTGCTTCTTTTATTACACTAGCGGGTCTGCGATTCACGGCTTAACCCAGAATGTATAGTAATATTACTTTTATAGATATTCGTAATGTTATTTGTAACTTCCTTCTAATACATCTAAATTAAGTAATTAATCCTTTTAAATGACCACGTTAGGCAAAATTTGAATGTAACTTTCTACAGAGAAAATACCCTG
>JBDKUD010000007.1:0-9525 GCA_039679805.1 Syntrophomonas sp.
CTGGTGACTATGGCGGAGAGGTCACACCCGTTCCCATCCCGAACACGGCAGTTAAGCTCTCCAGCGCTGATGGTACTACAGTTCGGCTGTGGGAGAGTAGGTCGTTGCCAGGATTTAATTTTTTCTGAATAAGTGAAGTTTTTCGTACCACGTACCTAAAAACTTCACTTATTGATTTTTTCTGAATATCGGCGCGCTCAGCTTACTTCTAAGAACTGAACAAAACTATTAATCGTAAATGCTTTCCTGTCTGTGTTGAAATTAAAAGAACGTCATGACGAATTAAAATTGAGGCTTACCCCCAATACATATATATATTCTTCGCTTAATTAGTAGACTTAAGATTAAGGGTATTTAAAATAAACAAATATAAGTAAATTTCAAATTTGGCGGATGGTGTTTATAAGAGCTATATTATAGTAATATAACTAAAAAGCTAAACAACAACGATAGCTGAGTTACTATTTAACGGTAACCCGGTTTATATAAGCGGAGAACTGTATGTCTTCTTCCACAGAAATATTATCTGAAAGCCGAATAAATACAGCTTTGGAGAGATATAAGGCTGGCCAAGAAGGGATTATAGAGGAAATATATCCTGAGTTACTACCTTTTTGCCTACGGGTAGCTTCAAAAACCTGTAACCGGTTTATAACTATTCAGGATGAAGAAGCCAGTATTGCACAAATAGCTATTTTAGAGGTATTCAAAAAATACAATCCGGAAAGAGGCTCTTTTTATTCTTTCCTGGGGACAGTTATTAGAAATCGGATAATTGACTATAGGCGAAAAGAAAATCGGTCGCACAATATACCGTTCTCAAGTCTGGAAGACAATGAGGGGGCTTTTCAGGATATTGTAGATGATGATTTTTTTACTACGATAATAGATGATTTGGCCAGACAGCAGGAGATTGAGAAATTCAAGAAAATGCTGGGAGATTATCAGATTAGTTTTGAAGATTTGGTCAAGGTTTCCCCTCGACAAGCCGGGGCACGGGAAAAGGCCAAAAAAATAGCCTGGTTGATTAAAGAGGATGATGAACTGAGAGAATACTTAATTGGAAAAAAAATGCTCCCAGCCAAAACCCTCCAGGATCGTTTTAACGTTGATCATAAGATTTTGGATAGATACCGCAAATATATTATTGCCGGGGTACTAATCCTGAATTACGAATTTGCATATTTGAAGCCTTACGTTTTTCCTGCAAACAAAGGGGGAATTTCTCATGACAAGGGTTAAAGGAATCGTTCTTGAAACTAGTAATAACCGAGCTACAATATTGACTGATCAGGGTGAGTTTAAAAAAGTTAAGATTAGCCAACCTGTCCAGACAGGCGAAATATGGCAAGAGTCCCCTATGCTGGTGTGGAAATATGCATGTGCTGCTGCGGTTTTGTTGATGTTAATAGCAGGGGGGGTGGACTTTTTTTCGGTAACGGCTTATGCTGAGGTTTCCTCAGATGTTGAACTGGGATTAAACAGGTGGGACCGGGTAATATCAGTTAAGGTTTTAAATAGTAATAGTAAGCAAATAATCGGAAGCCTCAACCTAAAGGGTAAAAAGGTAGAAGAAGCGGTGGGAGAGTTGGCTAAAAGTAATTTAGGTAATTCCGACAAAAAGAAACCAATGATTACAGTAGTCACTAAAAAGCCCAATAGCGAAGAGGTTAAACAACGTATAAAGGAAAAAGTAAATACCAAAGTCAAAGGGGCTATTGATAAAAAACAGCCTACTCAAAATCAGGTAAAATCCAAACCAAACGAAAGTAACGGTTCTTCAGGTAACCCGAGCCATTCTTCTCCGGAAAAAGGTTCTATAAAATATAAAGAAAAAACAAATAATTGGGATAATCCTGAACTCGCACCAAGTACTGTGGTAAAAGATGAGACGGATACTGAAACAATATTGTTACCAAGTCTTGATAATGCTAATAAAGTAAACAATCACAATAAAGATAAAAATATGCCACTTATAAAGGAGAATAATCTAAATGATATACTCCGGTCTGCACCTCTAGAAAACAGTAGCCAGCTTCTGGAAGAAAAACAGAAAAACAATAGTGATAAATCAAATAATGATAAGCAACGGCCTTCAAAGCAAGAAAAAAAGAAGTAACATGATTATTTACCTCGCGGGCGTTTTTCTGCCCGCTTTTGCTTTTCAAATTTTCTTTTCTTGCGCGATTCATCAGAAAAAATTTGGTTATGTTTTTCTTGTTGAGTTATTCCTCCCAAATGTTCGTGTTCTCGTCCCCTGGCTACGATAAGAGTATTACCTTCATTGAAAGTAAGGGCAATTGGGAGATCTGATTCTCCATATATTACCTTATAACCCGACTCCCTTAAGGTTGAGTCATTCTTTAACATTTTGCGAATTTCTTTCTTAATTACTGAAAAGCCCCGGTCACTATGATGACCTTTACCATGATTAAGTACTAGTACATCTACTCCATTTTTCGTGCACCAACTGATACTCTGTTTAGCTTTTTGAATGGCTTCGGCCATCGTAATTCCGTGCAAATCTTGAATCTCTACCCGCAAGCCGGTTACATTCCCTTCTTTAATATAATGGAGTAATTATCAATATGTTAGCATGCTATTTGAAAATAAGAAATGTATTTGCAGTGAAAATTGCAGGCAATAATTACATTCAGTGGTTACCCCCTTCCCCCCTCTGTTACCATGCTCTGAACTGGATATGCCTCGCGGTGGGGTTTTTCATATGACCCTTAGGTCCTTAAGGTCTGAATATGGTATTATTAAATCAATATCATTATAAGTAGTTAATTAATAAAGGGGAAACTGTAGATGACAGGAATATTTGAGAATCTTAATCAACAGCAGAGGGAGGCAGTCCTGCATATTGATGGTCCTTGCATGGTAATGGCTGGTGCAGGCAGCGGCAAGACCCGGGTTCTTACGCGCCGGATTACGCATTTAATAAATAATGGGATAGCTCCTGGTTCCATACTGGCAATTACATTTACTAACAAAGCTGCGCAGGAAATGAGAAACCGGGTTGCGGAAATGATACCTGATTATACCGGACAGTGGATCCAAACCTTTCATGCTGCCTGTTATAAGATTTTAAGGATGGATATAGAACATATAGGGTATCGCAGTAACTTTTCCATAGCTGATGAATCGGAGAGCAAGTCACTTGTAAAGGAGATACTGAAAGAAGAAAATGATTTTGAGACCAAACCGGAGGAGTTACTATATAAAATTAAACAGGCCAAAAACAGCTTGGTCAATCCTGAAACCTACTTCAATGGACTCAAGATTTCTTTCTTTGAGCGGGAAAAGTATTTGCGTATTTACCATATCTATAACTCCCGTTTGAAGGCTCTTAACGCTTTAGATTTTGAGGATTTAATAGTCCTATGCATTAAACTTTTCCGGCAGTGTCCTGATATTCTGGAAAAATATCAGCAATGGTTCCGATTCATAATGATCGATGAATATCAGGATACTAATTATGCACAGTATATATGGGCTAATTTACTTGCGGCAGGACATCACAATTTATTTGTAGTTGGTGATCCGGACCAATCTATTTATAGCTGGCGGGGAGCTGAACCATATAATATTCGGAGATTCCTGAATGATTATCCGGAAAGTAAAGTGATTAAACTAGAGACGAATTACCGTTCTACCCGGTGTATTCTGGCGGCAGCTAATGCTGTCATTCAGAACAATCTGGACAGAGAGGAAAAAGAGCTGCGCACCGATAATCAGGATGGAGAAAAAATTATTTATTACTGTGCCGGTGATAGCTATCAGGAAGCCCGATTTATAGCTGATTCTATCAGCGATCTGGTTGACCGGGAGGGAAGAAAATATGGTGAACATGCTATTTTCTACCGGACTCATGCACAGTCGCGTATCATGGAGGACGCCCTGGTAAATAAGTTTATTCCCTATCGAATTGTGGGAGCCCACAGGTTTTATGACCGTAAAGAAATCAAGGATATTATAGCCTACCTGCGATTAGCGTGTAATAGTAATGATGGTTTAAGCTTTCGCAAGGTTATAAACGTGCCCCGTCGGGGCATTGGCGAGAAGACTATCGAGAAGATTGATAATTATGCAGGTGAACAGGGGTTGCCGGTACTGGAAGTTCTGGTTGAACCGGAAAAAATTCCAGGTATAAGCAATAAAATGAGCGATTCCCTGCAACAATTTTATGGCATGATAAAGTATTTTGGTTCTCTGACAGACTCGGGTGCTCCGTTAAGAGATATTATTGATGCAGTAATTGAAATGAGCGGGTATATAAATGAATTAAAAAAATCAGAACTGGCCGATGCTCAGGCCCGCATAGAAAATATACAGGAATTAAAGTCCCTGGCAATAGAATTTGAAAAAGAAGGCGGAGCCGGACTGGAAGATTTTCTGGCTCAGATTGCGCTGACTCAGGATACTGATAATATGGATTACGCCGATGCAGTTTATTTAATGACTTACCACGGAGCCAAAGGTCTGGAATTCCCGGTCGTTTTTATGACGGGAATGGAAGAAGGGGTTTTCCCATCTTACCGTACCGAATCAGTGGATGACTTGCAGGAGGAGAGAAGGCTGTGTTATGTGGGCATAACCAGGGCCGAGGAAAGGCTTTACCTTACCAATGCCGTGTCCCGCCTGCTTTATGGTTATGAAAGAAATAATCCTCCTTCCCGTTTCCTAAAAGAGATTCCTGGGGAATTGCTGGCATCTCCTCATGTAAAAAAACCGGTTCACCAGAAGTTGGAAGAGGGAGACACAGTTATTCATCGGAAATTTGGAATGGGCAATATAACCAGTCTAACTGATGATGGTATTGCAACAATTGATTTTGAACGGGCCGGAGTAAGAATGCTGCGTTTAGATATAGCTCCTCTGGAGAAAATTAGTGAATAAAGGGTTTCACATGATTTCGAAGGGGAAGTAGGCATGAATGATATTGAAAATCGGATTAATAAATTACGCGAAGAGATAAGAAAACATGAATACCAGTATTATGTTCTTGACCAACCGCTGGTAAATGATGCTGAATTTGATGCGCTAATGAAAGAGCTAATTAAGTTGGAAGCCGAAAATCCGGAACTAATTGTTCCAGATTCGCCTACCCAGCGAGTTGGCGGCGCACCTTTACAGAGTTTTAATACCATTCGTCACCGTAAGCCTCTGTTAAGCCTGGATAATGCTTTTTCCCTGCAAGAACTGCAGGATTTTGAGCGCAGGATAAACAGAGTGACAGAGAGCATGGCTTACATGGCTGAACTTAAAATAGACGGGGTTTCTATAGCCCTGGTATATGAAAATGGGGTGCTGATAAATGCCGCCACCCGGGGTGACGGTCAGGTGGGTGAAGATGTAACCTCAAATGTAAGAACCGTTAAGAATATACCTCTGAAACTACGCAACTCCATCCCCCGATTGGAAGTACGGGGAGAAATTTATATGCCCAAAAGGGAATTTGTGAGGCTTAACCAGGAACGGGAAGAAAGAGAAGAAAAAATATTTGCCAATCCTCGTAATGCGGCTGCGGGGTCACTGCGGCAGCTAAATCCGGCTGTATCTTCCCAACGAGCTTTAGCCGGGTTTATATACGATATTCTATATATTGAGGGACCACAGATTACTGCTCAAGATGAAGCTCTGGAGTTTCTCCGCGAACAGGGCCTGCCGGTAAATCCGGAAGCCAGGCTTTGTCAAACCGCGGATGAAATTTTTGCCTTTTGCCAGGAATATCAGGAAAAAAGACATGGGCTCCCCTATGAAATTGATGGCGTGGTTGTTAAGCTAAATGATTTTTATTTAAGGCCAGTGCTGGGAGAGACAGCTAAAAGCCCCCGTTGGGCGATAGCTTATAAATTCCCCGCCGAGGAAAAGGAAACCCGATTGCTGGCAGTAGAACTAAATGTGGGACGAACCGGAATTATTGCTCCCACGGCGGTGATGGAACCGGTATTTCTGGCCGGGACTACTGTTAGCAGAGCCAGTATGCATAATTTTGATCTGGTAAAGGAAAAAGATATCCGGGTGGGAGATATTGTACTGGTTCATAAAGCGGGAGATATAATTCCCGAGATAATAAAACCGGTAGTGGAAAAGAGAACCGGGGAGGAACAAGAAATTTTATCTCCTATTAATTGTCCTGCCTGCAGCAGCCATGCAGTTAGAGGAGAGGGAGAAGTTGCCTATCGCTGTGAAAATATCAACTGTCCGGCCCGTTTAAAGGAAAGCTTGATATTTTTTGCCTCTCGTGAAGCTATGGATATTGATGGGATGGGACCGGCTATCATAGAACAATTGGTTGAGAAGGAACTGGTAAATAACATAGCTGATATTTACAACCTGACTGAAGAGCAGATAGCCAATTTGGACAGAATGGGAAAGAAATCCGCATCCAATTTAATTGGTGCTATCGAGGTCAGTAAGTCCAGACCACTATACCGACTTATCACAGCTCTTGGCATAAGACATATCGGAGCTAAAAGCGCTCGCATCCTTACCAGCCATGTTAAAAATATAGATTCTTTTCATGATGTTACTGAGGAGGAACTTACCAGTATACCTGAAATCGGGAGTATAATGGCTGACAGTATTGTAAATTTCTTTGCCGAACCGCGCAATATTGAGACCATTGAAAGACTAAAAATTATTGGGGTAAACACACTGGAAAATGAATTGCAACTTAACCAGGGGCCTCTGCAGCAAAAAACTTTTGTTTTAACTGGTACGCTAAAAAGCATGACCAGGCCGGAGGCTGCCGAAGCAATTGAAACCCTGGGGGGGAAGGTGACCAACAGTGTCAGTAAGAAAACTGATTATGTGGTAGTAGGAGAGGACCCGGGCAGTAAGTATGATAAAGCGCTACAGCTTGGAATAAATATTCTAACAGAAGAAGAATTTTTAAAGCTTATAGAGAAAGTGTTGTGATAACGCACCGGGCGGTGAGGCATATCCAGTTTGCTACAGTCTCCGGCAGTGGAAACACCAGCGGCTGGCCTCACGGGGGATGGGGCACCGCGTAGATTCACATCCGTGTTCAACGTCCTTAATGGCGACCATAGGGAGCATCAGTTGTACTCGAAGGGTGCTACGCTCTCGCTACGTCCGTGTAGCTCGACCCCATCCCCCGCGAGGACTCCGCCGGGTGTTTCCAACTGCCTCCGCCAACGTCGCCGCACTGGACATACCTCACCGCCCTGGCTGGGTTTATCGCAGGACGTAGAAACGAAGAAAAATACAAGATGTTTTGTTTGTAGCAATAGATGTAGACAATTATAGAAAATAGAAGGTTGAAGGAGTGAGTTCTTATGGGAATTAAGATTGTTTCGGATAATTGTTGCGATCTGCCCGAGGATATTTTACACAGGTACAATATTGAACTGGCTTGTCTACCGGTCAGATTTGGCAACCAGCAGTACCAGTGCGGGGAGATTAGTAATGCTGAGTTTTATAAACTTATGGAGACCTCTCCGGTTCTTCCCAACACCAGTCAGCCTTCGGTGGATAACTTTATTAACCTATATTCCCGAGCTTTGGAAGATGGCTCGGAGGTAATTGCTTTGCATATGTCATCAGGTCTTTCCGGAACAGTTCAAGGTGCTCAAGTAGCCGGCAGCATGATTAATAATCCCCGGCTTCATGTTGTTGATTCCCTGAAGGCTTCCGTCGGATTAGGTTTAATGGTTTTGCAGGCAGCCCGTATGGCTGAACAAGGAGATAGTCTTCCAGCTATATTAGACCGGATTGATGATATGAAAAAGCGGGTGCAATGTATTTTTACCGTAGCCAACCTGGAATACCTGATTAAAGGCGGAAGACTTTCCCGCACTAAGGGTTTGGTAGCGGATATAATTGACGTCAAACCAATTTTGCATGTGGATGAAGATGGTTGCGTTAAACCTTATGATAAAGCTCGGGGACATAAAGGGGCTATGAAAAAACTGCTGGATATCATGGAGAAGACCGGAAGTAATCTGGATTCACAAACAGTGGGTGTTTGTTATGCTGTTTCCCGTGAAGATGCCGGATACCTGAAGGAAGGCATTATCCATAGATGGGGGAACCAAGAGGTTATTACCGGTGAAATTGGACCGGTGATTGGTTCTCATGTAGGAGCTGGAACCTGTGCCGTTTTTTATGAAAAATAAGTCATCTGTTCCATACCAACCTAGACCACATCAATGGGGTGCCATCCCCCGTCTCTAATCACCCTTATAATTGTTGATAAGTTAGTGCCTGGCACTAACTTATATGAACTACCGGGTATATTCATTTAATTACCCGCGGAGTATAATCATATTTGTAATAAACGAATGGAGAAGTGGCTATGACAGGTACAGTAATAAATGCTCTGGCTATAGTAGCAGCAGGATTTTTAGGTCTGCTATTACGCAAAGGTGTTCCGGAAAATATGAACAGGACCATGCAGAATGGTCTGGGATTATTGATTATGGTGATAGGTATTCAGTATGGGTTAAAGGCTGATAATCTGGCAGTAGTTGGTTTAAGTCTCGCTTTTGGAGCGATTATTGGGGAATGGCGGCAGTGGGAAGCTCGACTGGAAATAATGGGTATGAGATTGGAAAAAAGGTTTGGTAATGGAGACAGCCATTTTGTAAAAGGTTTCGTTTCAGCAACATTGTTGTTCTGCGTGGGAGCTATGGCAGTTGTGGGTTCACTGGAAAACGGTTTAACCGGCAATTATCAGATATTACTGGTTAAGTCAATGCTGGACGGAATTTTCTCCCTACTTTTTGCTGCCAGTATGGGAGTAGGGGTTCTCTTTTCGGCGGTTCCGGTATTTATTTACCAGGGTGCTATAAGTCTGGGGGCAGGAGTAATTAAACCTCTTTTGACTGATCCCATGTTAAATAATATAACTGCCCTGGGTGGGGTTTTAATTGCCGGTCTGGGATTTAATATTATGGGAATTACCCGTATAAGAGTAGCCAACCTCTTGCCGGGAATAATACTGGTTCCATTATTGATGACATTATTAAAATATTTAACGTGGTAGAATCAATTATTGAGCAAGAATAAGATATAAAAGGATAAGGAGAGTCAATATGCATACATCGGTTATAAATATTATTGGTATGAGTTGCCAACACTGCAAGGCGGCAGTTGAGAATACCATCAAAATTATACCAGGGGTTTATAGTGTGGAAGTAGACCTGGAAAAAGGCAATGCTTCGGTAGTTTACGATGAGCGAAAGACCGAAGTGGAAATAATTAAAGATTGTATAGAAGAGATTGGATATAGATGCGGACAATAGTGGGGGGCTTTACAGCTCCCCAAAATATTAGTGAAATGTATTTCTTTTTGATATAATATTGAACATAAATGTTTTTTAGACCTAAGGAGGTTAAGGTATGGCTCTTACTATTAAGGAAGTAGAACATGTTGCGTTACTGGCCCGGCTTACCTTGAATGAAAACGAAAAAGAAGTTTTTGCCCGGCAGTTGAGTTCTATACTGGAATATGCAGAGAAGCTGAATGAGCTTAGCACCGATGATGTTGAACCA
>JBDKUD010000237.1:0-3868 GCA_039679805.1 Syntrophomonas sp.
CCCTTTAACAGAAATCGGATGAACAATTAGGTCTTTAGAGGAACAACCCAGCAATTCTATAAATTGTCCAATAGCCCGATGGGCAACTTTTAGTTCCCGCCCTACTCCCATTGTATAAACCTGATTATCTTTGCCGTCATCGTTAACTAAGATAGGAAATCCGGACATATCATTATAATTGTCAGCATAACCTTCAATTTTACTAAAATCCGGTTGGCTCAAACGCCCCAGGAAAATATTGGCAGCCACTAGAGCATGGTGCACACCGGTGGTACCTATAAATAATATTTTCACTTAATTACACCTGCACTTTTCGTATAGCCTTTAATCTTGTTATTTCCACCAGGTTTACCAAATCAAAAAAAGCATTTCTGGTACCTCTGGTGACTACAGGTCGACCCAGTGATGGTAAGCCAATACGGCGGGAAGTAAAACCACCCAATTTCATACTCCAGTTTACGCGGTTCATAGTGTTTACAACAATAACTTGATTGTCTTTTTCCAGTATTTGTGCCACACCGTTTAAAATATTAGTAAATCTTTCTCCCAAACTCTTCTTACCCAGAACATAAACCTGATTACCATATTCATCGACACCCATAAAACGTATAGAGCCAAAATCATTATCGGTAGTTTTGTCATAGTAAGGCAGGCTCATTAATTCATCATTAGTAGGCGGGCGGTGTTTTTCAATCAGACCCAGATGTATAGCAGCAGCAGTCACCGATGAATGTGACCCTCCGAAGCAATGATAAATAATCTTCATAATTCCTCCACTTCTAGTGCTTTACAATCAGATAAACGCCGTTTTCCAGGTCGTGAACAATTCCGCCCAGTATCCGGGATAAAAGCAAACTTATTTTTTGCTGTTGTTCTTCGTCCGTGGCTATAAATATTGGGCAGCCCCCTCCCCTGACATTTTCCGGATTGATGGTTATTATAGCTAATAAATATTCTTTAATATCTATATCCATCAGTCCGCCGCCTTTCTTCCATAATAGGTCTTTAAGGTAGTACCGCGAGCTGTTTCCAGGACAGGTACTCGCTTTATAATGTCTATCAAGCATTCAATATCAGGTTCATTAGTTACCAGGAACAAACATAGATACCCTTTATCCAAGTGCATTCTGGCCAGGGGTTTTAATTCAGTTTCACCTATATCCACTTTACTTCCGAGAATAGAAATAATATCGTGGATTATAGCCATTCGTTGACCGGGTGCATGCAGGGTCAACCGACCATTATCATCTTTGGGCTTAATAACTACCCCTATACCTTCTTTTAAAATCTTATCTCTGGTTTGCGGAAGGCCGACATTCATTATGACAACATCTTCGACCATCAACAAAGAACCCTTAAAATTGAGGGCACCTGATTGAACTTCCGCTATATCTCCAACATGTGATCCGCTCATAATTTTTGTTGAAAAGTATATACTAATCAACCCTACCAGTAAGGCATATGGCCAGCCCCACAAATAGGTGACACCACTGGTTATCAGGGCGGTTAGAATAACCAGATAATTCCTGGCTTCAAAAACCATAGCAATTCCTTCTACATAATCATTACCCCGAATCACCAATCTGGTCTGATCCAAGTTGTTCAGAGTATCTCTTTCCATGCTGCGAACGTCTCTAAACTGCTGGGCTGCCAGTACCAAAAAAGTTACTGCTACATAATCGGGTTTGGCAATTGCCGGTACCGCCACTGCCCCCAGACTTGCTGCTATAAATCCCAAGGCCAGGTGGGTAAGATGTCCATGTGGGTAAGTGGGGTAGTTGCGATGATCATTCCTAAGCATTACCCATCTGTCAACAAACCCCACTACTACGCCCATTAAAATCACAATTCCGTAATTATGCATAATCTACTTATTTGTTGAACCACGGTTCAGGAAATAATATCCGACTGCAGCTGCTCCTACCACCACTAAAATTATTAAAATTGTAGTCCAAGCGCCTTGATTATTTTGTGTTAATGGCTTGGCTGCCGGCTGACCGGTACTGGTACCACTGGTATTCCGACTTGAAGTTGATACTCCTAAAACAGCAGGTAAAATATCGGCAAACAGTTTTACTCCTTGTTCAGCATCCATCTTAGTATTGGTGTGAGCCCCCACCTCAATAAGCATCGCCCGGGGACTTAAATCCTGGTTGTAATCTCCTTTGCCCAGGTATATTCCATTGGACAATCCGGGATCTTTTTTATCCATTACTGCTTTTATTTTTTTTGCAAATTCAAGATTTGTCTTCATATTAGGATTTGACCTTCCGACCACCAGTTTCACTTTGGTAACCTCTTCACCTTTAACGTTGGTCCGATACTGGTTAGCGGGGACCGCATCACGGTGAACATCGAGAATAACATCAGGCCCGGTTTTCATGAGGCTGGCGGCTGTCTTGCGCGAACGATTATAAGCATTTATATCGTGAGGATTATGGTTATTTTTATTATATTCTACCTTAAAACCTCGTTTTTTAAGCTCCGTTACCAGGGCTTGACCAACATCATAAATACCACCATTACCATTAATACTTTCCTTGCCATCACTGGGTACATAAGATTCATCACTATGAGTATGATAAACAGCTATAGTTGGCATCTTATTTTTAGCTGCCACAGGTATGTCATTACTAAAAAGAGCTGCATTTTGTTCACTTATTACCGGCATTATTTCTTTACCTTGGTAAACACATCGAGCAGTATTGGGGGAGATTATTTCTACTACCCGATAGCGCGAATTGTCGGCAGTAATATAGACATCGCCTGTATAGACCTGCGATCCAGTCTGATGAATAACCTTGTTTTGTTCATCAACGAGAGTAAACGGTTTATTGGCGGGCCTTTCTGACTGAGTAGCATACGCCGGCCCACACAACCCTAACATTAAAACCAAAAATAATAAAAGTGGCAAACGTTTAGCCATTACTCTCACTTCCTTCCCCGGATTCTGTTTTTTCAGATTCTTGGCCTTCCTCCGCATGGTCCAGGGGGTGACTGGCAGTGTCCACAAACTCTTCATTGGCAGGTTTTCTGGCTGGTTCTGGCTGCGGTTCTTGCAGGTTTTTTACCAATTCCGGTGATCTGCCCTCGATAGCTGGTCCACCCTGCATTCTTTCCCGGCTTTCTCCTATTAATTCTGCCAGCAGTACTGCCAAAATCCCGGCTAAGATTAACGAATCAAAGGCTCCTGCGCCACCCAGGTGCACAGTTCCTCTTACCCCCGTCCGAACCAGATATATATACTGAGTTATATCTATGGAAAGGACACCGAATACAGCAGCAAAGAATGCTCCCCGCCGTGACCGACCCGCCAGATAGCCTACTATACCAGCTACCAGAGGGTAAATGTAGATTGGATCAATAAAAATTTGTTCCGGTTCGGCACCTAAATATCTTCCGGCCAGGAACAGTGCCAGTCCAGTTACTACCGCTGCAATAATAGCCCTGACCTTTTCATAAGTCGTTCCCGCACCAAGCAGAACATAGAGGGCCAAAACAACTGCTATGCTGCCTCCTAAATTAATGGTTAGCCTGGTTCCCAGCGGTATGTCAATAAAACTGCCCACAATTATAGCAGCGATAACTATCAGGGCTGACCTGTCACTCAACCGCATCCGATCCAGAACTCGATGGGCAACTCCAAAATAGATTAATATGGATACCACAATTAACGCAATCATACCAATCGGAAAATTACGCATACAAATCCATCCCTTTCAAATAGAAACTTCACAAAATATGTTTCCCCAAAAGTCAGGATTTATTATGAAATTTTAAAATTGGGAAATATAGGAGGGGGGATGACACGGGGACGGGGTTGTTGTCACACATTTTAATGTGTGACAACAACCCCGTCCCCGTGTCA
>JBDKUD010000133.1:0-53763 GCA_039679805.1 Syntrophomonas sp.
AAAATAAAAAAAGACGCCATCGTTAAGGTCTTCATGTAAGCATTCGATGAACGTCAGGGCTATTGTGCTGAATTGGCCTGGCTGGCAGATATGGAACGACAACTGGATGGTTCCAGCCAATATGAGGCTATTAAGAATGAATTTAATCGCCTAACCGGGACTCTGTGGGAAGCCGAGCGCGAAAAGAACTATTTACTTCGCGACCAGATTATCAATTCTCTAGTGGTGGCTACCGGCAATAGTGAAGAATCAGCCACAGCCTGGTTTGACAACCTGGAAAACAATTATAGCCTCAGTATTGAGAGATTTGCTAGGATCATCAGCGAATACTGTGATAGCCGAGGGAAAGATGCCCGGGTTCTTTTTCTGGTGGATGAAATGGGGCAATATGTCGGCGACAATACTGACCTGATGCTGAACCTGCAAACGGTCACCGAAGACTTGGGCATTTATGTTCGTGGCAGGGCCTGGGTCATGGTTACCTCCCAACAGGATATCGACGGCCTGATGAAAAACCGGGTGAAAGGGAACGATTTCTCCAAGATTCAAGGCCGCTTTGCCACCCGACTTAGTTTATCATCGGCCAACACCGATGAGGTTATCAAAATCAGAATTCTGGAGAAGGAAGAGGCAGCCAGTGAATACCTGGCCATGTTCTATGCCGAAAAACAGGCAATTCTACGCAACCTGATCAGCTTTTCGGCTGGAACGGCAGAGATGAAATCATATCAGGAAGCAAAGGATTTTGTGGCCAGCTACCCATTTGTGCCCTACCAATTCAACCTGCTGCAAAAGGTCTTTGAGAATATCCGCCGGCTGGGAGCATCAGGTAAACATCTCTCTGAAGGGGAGCGCTCCATGCTTAGCGCCTTTCAGGGGGCGGCGGTGCAGATGGAAAAACAGGAGCCCGGCACCCTGGCTTCCTTTAACCTTTTCTATAGCACCATAGAACAGTTCCTGGATAGCAGAATAAAACGGACTATACAACACGCGGCTGCCAATGAGCACCTGCAGCCTTATGATGTGGAAATCTTAAAAGTCCTGTTCATGATTAAGAATATAAAAGAGATAGCCCCGGACCTGGAAAATCTGAGCACCCTGATGGTCAGCCATATTGATGAAGATAAAATAGCCTTACGCCAGCAGCTCCACGCATCCCTGGACCGTTTACTGGGGCAGACCCTGATCCAGAAAAACGGTGATGCTTATTTTTTCCTCACCGATGAGGAACAGGAAATCAACCGCCAGATTAAAACCATTGAGATTGACGAGCCCACCATCGCCAAAGAAGTCGGGGAATACATATTCGTCAATATCAACCGGGATGAAAAGAATTTCAAATACTCCAACTACTACTCCTTCCCCTATAACCGGCGGGTGGATACCGTCAATATTGGCGGACAGAAAGGCGAATTGACTATATCCATCATGACCCCTTATGCTGATGACTATTACAGCCCTCCAAAAGCATTGAATATGAAGACCATGGATGGCAGCATAGTGCTCTTTCGCCTGCCCGAGGATCAGACCTTCCTGGACGAGATCAAGGAAATCTTACGCACCGAAAAGTATATCAACCGGAAGAACTCTATCAATAATCCCCAGAACATCCAGGACATTATCGATGCAAAAGGCAAAGAGCTGGGCGGACGTCGAAACCGGGTAAAAGACCTATTGGAAACTGCCTTACTGGAAGCCGAGGTTTATGCCTTCAGCCAGCGCCAAGAGGTCAAAGGGAGCAGCGCCCGGGAACGCATTTCGGCGGCCCTGGAACTCCTGGTCAAGAACGAGTATAAGAAGCTGCCCTATATCAAAAACCCTTTTGCTGAAGAAAGACAGATTGCCCAGATCCTTCGAGCCGATGATCTGGAATTGATCAACCTGCAGCAGGATGGCGATGAAAAAGCAGCCCTGGATGAAATTCGCCAGCATTTGCAGGTCCAGGAGGAAAGGCACCTGAAAGTGACCGTGAAGTCTTTACAGGACCGTTTTTCTCGCAGACCCTACGGCTGGAGTCTCTTTGATATTTCCGGCCTGGTGGCCTTGCTTCTCATAAAGGGAGAAATCACCCTACACTACAACGACCAGCCCATGTTGCGGGATAATCCCAAGCTGCCTCCCTATCTGTGCAAGAGGGATGAACCGGATCGCCTGGTAGTCCAGATTAAGAAAAGAGTGGATGCCAGCCTATTAATGGTAGCCCGGGAGATCGGGCGCGAGGTTTTTAATACCCATGATCTTCCCGACGAAGAAGGGCGATTAATGGAAGTTTTACAAACCCAAATCGGTACAGAACTAGATACATTAAAAGGATTAGACCGACGATATAAAGGCCATAAATACCCGGGACAAGATTTGGTGACAGACGGTTTGGCCTTATTAAAGGAGATTCATGAAACCAGTGAACCATATAGTTTTTATAATCTTCTGCATACAAAGAAAGTTGCTTTGCTGGATTACCACGATGATATCGCTCCGGTAAAAGGCTTTTTCGCCAACCAAGTGGACAAATATGACCAGGGGCAAAGCTTCATGAACTATTACCAGAATAATTCAGCCTATTTACAGCAGCCGAGCCTGTTAGAAGATATGAAGAAACTAGCAGAGATCATGGAAGCCCCGGAGCCTTATTCTGTCATCAAGGACATCCCTTTTCTGCTAAAAAGTTTATTAACAACAAGCGAAGAATTCATGGCCGCCCACATTAAGCGAATACAGGGTAACATTCAACAGGCCTGGGAGCAGTTGCAGCAGGAAATAAATAATGGGTACACCAGCGACCAGCTGACCGCAAGTATAAATCAAAACTTTCAGGGTTTGTTGGATCAACTGGGCGAAGCAAAAGATTTCCAGGCCGCTAATAACCTGCTGGTACAAAGTCAGGAATTAAAACAAATAAAAATGCGAGAAATAGACAGTGAGTTGGCCAGAAATAAAGGAGGCAACACACCTCCAACTACCGAGGAGGGCAAGGGGTTTGAACCTGGAGGTAAGAAAGTAGGTTATCACACTCCGAAACAGATAACCCTACAACAATTAAAACTGTCCAAGACACTTATGGAAACTGAAGATGACGTTGATGCCTGTGTGGAGGAACTACGCGAGAAATTAAAGCAACGCCTATCTAAAGAAGGCAGCATCCGCTTATTCTTTTAAACAACCGGGAGGAAAAAGGTTTGAACAAGAACGCCATAAAAAGCTTTGCTGTAGGTGCACGCCGCCGTCTGCGGGAACAGGTGGAGCAAAAGGCTTATGCCCTAGGCATAAGCGCCAATGGGATAGAAAACGTTGATTTTCAGGGAAGCGACGCCGTCGTCATCACCGGGCGGCTTTATGATGCCACGATTAAATGGCAGCGGGCTAAGCTGGTGGAAAAAATCCAACAAAAGGGCTTCGACCAGATTATGGATGAAGCAGCATATACATGGTTTAATCGTTTCATTGCTCTTCGTTTTATGGAGGTCAACAACTACCTAGAAATTGGTTATCGGATGTTTTCCAACCGGGAGGAAGGGAAACATGACCCCGAGATCCTTGAAAAAGCCCTGCAAGTAGACCTGCCTTTAGACCGGGAAAAAGTACTCAACTTCCTGGAGAAGAACAACAGCGAGGAACTCTATAAATATCTTATCATTACCCAATGCAATGTTCTCAACGAATGCCTGCCTTTCATGTTTGAGAGGATCTCCGATTACACAGAGCTTCTTTTTCCTGATAATCTACTCAATGAAAACTCCGTAATGAGAGAGATGGTGAAGACCATCCCCGAAGAGGATTGGCGGGAAGTTGAAATTATCGGTTGGCTTTACCAGTATTACATATCTGAAAAAAAGGACGAGGTCTTCGCCGCCCTGAAGAAAAACCAGAAGATAACAAAGGAAAACATTCCTGCCGCCACCCAGCTCTTCACACCCCACTGGATCGTGCGCTATATGGTGGAAAACTCCCTGGGCAAACTCTGGCTGGAGTCGCACCCTAATGAAGAACTACAGAGGAAGTGGAAATATTATTTAGAACCTGCCGAGCAGGAACCGGATGTCCAGGCTGAATTGGATAAGTTAATCAATCACGACCTGAGGCCGGAAGACATCACCATACTGGATCCAGCCTGCGGCTCCGGCCACATCCTGGTCTATGCCTTTGATCTCCTTTTTGACATCTATAAGGAAGCCGGCTACCTAGAAAAGGACATTGCCTGCCTCATACTAGAGAAAAATCTCTACGGCTTGGATATCGATGATCGTGCCGCCCAACTGGCCTGCTTTGCCGTAATGATGAAAGCCAGGGAGAAAAGCCGTCGAATCCTGCGGGAACCGGTAAGCCTGAATATCTGTAGTATTCAGGAGAGCAATTACCTAGGGCAAGAAGCATGGGAGATAATACTCCATGGAGTAAAAGATGATTCTCATGCCCGCTGGCAGGTAGACCATTTGCTATCCACCTTCCATGATGCCAAGGAATATGGCTCAATCGTAGAAGTGAAGGATATTGATGAACTATTCTGGCACAAATATTTGGAACTTCTGGCTAGGAGTCAGACTTCACTATTTGCAGTTAATTATCTAGATAAAGTCCGTGAATTGTTGCCCGCCTTGGTCAAACAGGCTGGAATTATGCAACGGCAATATAGTGCTGTGGTGACTAATCCGCCGTACATGGGCAGAAAAGGTATGAGCCAAAAGCTCATTAAGTTTACTAACGAAAATTATTCTAATTCGAAGCTAAATATGTTTTCAGTGTTTATTGAGAAGAGTTTTAAGATGTTAAAACCAAAGGGATTTTCTGCATTGGTTACTATGCAAGCTTGGATGTTTTTGCCTTCTTTTGATACTTTGAGACGTCAATTATTAAGAACTAAGACAATAAATTCGTTAGTAGATATGGAAAGTATGGTTATGGGGATCGCTTTTGGAACTGCATCAACGGTCTGGAGAAATGTATATTTACCAACCTATAGAGGTATCTATTTTGGGATTCCACTTAAAAGTATTAATTTATCAGGTGAACCAACATCTTTTCCGATAACGTTTGCTAATTATAAGAATATCTCTGCTGAGACTTTTAAGAATATTCCTGGTGAACCGGTAGCATATTGGGTAAGTGAAAGAGTAATGAATATATTTGCGAAGCACGTTTCACTTGGAAAGATTGCTGCTCCTAGACTGGGGATGACTACCTCGGATAATGATAGATTTCTAAGAATATGGTATGAGGTCTTGTACGAGAGAATCGGGTTTGACTGTTCTAACAATAATGACGCAATTAAAAGCGGGAAAAAATGGTTTCCATATAATAAAGGAGGAGATTACCGAAAGTGGTTCGGCAATAATCAATATGTAATAAACTGGGACAATGATGGCGAAGAAGTTAAGAATCTAGCAAGTTATCTTTATAAAAGCTATACGAGAACATTACGAAATATAAGTTTATATTTCAAGGAATGCATTACATGGTCATTCGTTAGCTCATCATATTTTGGTGTCAGATTCTCGCCGCAAGGTTTTTTATTTGATTCTGGAGGTTCTTGTGTTTTCCCACCCGAGGACCTGATTTTATATTTAACCGGGTTTCTTTGTTCAAAGTTGGCTACAGTTTTTATGAAAGTACTCAACCCAACACTCAATTTTCAGGTTGGGAATGTTGCATCTTTACCTATCATTGAGCCTCAGGATAATACAAAGGGCATTATCGATAGACTTGTAAAACATAATATCAATGTTTCCAAAAATGATTGGGATTCCTTTGAAACTTCGTGGAATTTTGAAATTCACCCATTAATCAAACGGCATCAGCCATTTGATACTATCCAACAAGCATTCGAATATTGGCGAAATTTGTGCGAAAAACATTTTTATGAGTTAAAAACCAATGAAGAAGAACTAAACAGTATTTTTATCGAGATCTATTGTTTACAAGATGAAATGACACCGGAAATAGATGAAAAAGATGTAACCATAAGCAAGGCAGATCTAGAACGTGATATCCAATCTTATATCTCCTATGCTGTAGGTTGCATGATGGGCCGCTATTCCCTGGACCAAACCGGTCTAATCTATGCCGGTGGCGATTTTGATCCCGACAAATATCCAACCTTTCCAGCCGACCGGGATGCCATTATCCCAATTCTAGATAATGATTATTTTGAAGACGATATTGTAGCTTACTTTGTAAGCTTTGTCAAAACTACCTTTGGGGAGTTGACCTTGAGCCAGAACCTGGACTTCATCGCGGACGCCCTAGGCCGTACAGGTAACGAATCGGCGCTGGACCGTATTCGCAAATATTTCCTCAACGATTTCTATAAGGACCATGTCCGCATATATAAAAAACGCCCCATCTATTGGCTCTTCACATCCGGCAAACAGAAAGCATTTAATGCCCTTATATATATGCACCGCTATGACCGGGGAACGGTTGCTCGCATCCGCACCGATTATCTCCATGAGCTTCAGGGTAAATACGAACTGGAGACCCGTCGCCTTGAGGAAATCCAGGCCAGCGATACTTCCTCCCAGGCCAAGCGCGACGCTTCAAAACGCCTAACCGCCCTGAATAAACAAAAAGAAGAACTACGCAAATATGACGAACTCCTCCGCCATTACGCCGATCAGCAAATTGAAATCGACTTAGATGATGGTGTGAAAGTGAACTATGCGAAGTTTGATGGGTTGCTAGCCAGGATTGACTAGAAAGCTCTCTTTTTTCTCAATTGATCAGGGGGGATTAAATTGCAGCACAGCCAACAGTCCATTAAACGAATGGATATCGAACTACTAAAGAACTTGAGAGATGTATCGGTAGAGTTTGCGACACCCGGGTTGACGGCTATTATGGGGGTAAACGGAAGTGGTAAATCTACGATCTTGCATGCTTTAGCTTGCTGCTATAAGCCTCTGCAAGATGGTGAACGAGAAGACTATAAGTTTAGTATGTTTTTCACCCCCAATCCAGATTCTTTGTGGCGGGGAAGCAGATTCACGATGGTCCATGATTATCGTCAAGGCCAGCAATTTTATGAAAATCAGCAAGAGGTTTTTACAAAACCCGATAGATGGAGTCCTAAATATTCCAGAAGAATTTCTAGGCATGTTATTTTCTTGGGAATAAGAACGTGCGCTCCAGCTATTGAGTTAGAAAGTAAAAGTACTTTTATACATTATGGAACTACTCCACGTACAGGCGATCTGGCAAGCCAGATTAGAATACACGCAGGACAAATCATGAATCGGGAATATGATTTGTTTAATGATCACCGAACCACTCGTTCGAGATTTATAGGAGTTCGACATCAAGAAGTAAAATATTCTGCTCTAAGTATGGGAGCAGGCGAGCAAAGAATTTTTAAAATCTTAGAGGCTATTTTTGGCGCCCCTCGGAACGCCCTTATAATAATTGATGAGATTGACTTACTCCTTCACCCAAGCGCCTTAAAAAGACTATTGGTGGTAATTTACAATAGGGCGATAGATAAGAATATTCAGATCGTATTCTCTACACATTCCCCAGTTCTTTTTGAGATGATAGATATTGTCAAGACGCAGCATATTATTCAAACTCCAAATCGAACTCTTCGCCTTGATTTTACGACTCCTGATATTATATATCGTATTACCGGTGAATCTATTAAACCTTTAGAACTATATGTTGAAGACCCTCTTGCGAAAACAATTGTTCAACATGTAGCGCGAGAAGTCGGCATTTTATCAAATGTACAAGCTATACCATATGGTGCGGCTATCAATTGTTTTACCGTTGTTGCTGGATTGCTTTTATCTGGACACGAGATAAATAATAGCCTATTTATTTTGGATGGTGATCGATATACCAGTAATCAAGAAAAGATCAACCATGTAAATGAGGTCCTAACTGGAAATGACCAAACATCAACTGAGCTTAGGAATCGGGCTTTGAGAGGGATTGTTCAATTAAATCTTCCCCCGGATTATGCCCCTGAAAAGTATATATGGCATATGATTTGTAATTTGCCTGATGAATTCAATCAGGAAGAGATTAAACAAATTGCTCAAAACATCGAGAACACTGGTAGTCATGATTATGTTAATGAAGTTATTAATCGTTTAGGTTTAGATTATCAAGTGGGTTTATCTCAAGTTGTCAGCTTTGCTGCTAATTCCTGTGAATGGTCAGAATACGTAAGACCAGTTCGAGAATGGCTAATAGCCAAAAAGGAAGAACTTCACTTATAAGGGTATTGGCGAGAGGAGATCAGAGCACTAAACGGCAGGGATGGGGGTATTATACCTTGTATCTGAAGACCTTGAAAATATCTAATTTTCGTGGGATAAAGGAATTGAGCCTCGGATTTACGAAAGGCCTTAATATCCTCATTGGCGAAAATAACAGTGGTAAATCATCAGTGATCGATGCATTAAGAATCTGTTTTAGCTATGGGAGTTTGAATCGAGATATATCGGTTAGACGTAGCGATTTCTATGTTGATAAACGAAATCCAGACCGTAATATAGCACAGATTGAATTTCATTTAACTTTTGCTGAGGATAGAGCTGAAGAATTAGGAATATATATTGATTTACTTGTTCAAAGAGGGACAATGCAAGAACTCCAGTTACATTTTAATTATTGGCTCGATAATAAAGGTGGGATTGAAAGAATTCGTTGGAATATTTGGGGAGGAGAACATGAGGGACAACAGGTTCCAAGCGAAGTCTTGAATATGTTTTACCATATTTATCTTGCTCCCCTTAGAGATGCAGAACGGTTTTTACGACCTGGGAGAAACAACCGCTTGGGCGAACTGTTTTCCACATTGTCTCGGGATTCCGCTGGGAATATTCTTGATGATGACCGGCGTCAGCAGATGGCTGGACAGTTAAGTGAAAGATTGGGAACTCAAAGTGATTGGAGCAACCTGGTCAAAGGTGGAAAGAATAAAATTACCGAACATCTGGATCATACGGTTATCAAAGGAAAGGCACCGAACATCGATATTAGCTTTCTTCCCTTTGAATTTAGAAAGATTGTTGATAATCTTAGAATTCAGTTTCAAGTTTATGAAGAGTCCATATTGGGCGGTGATTTGAATAAACAGCGGTATTTGGAAATATTTCAGAACGGTCTCGGTTATAACAACCTAATTTATACCGCAACAGTATTGGGAGATTTAAAAAACCGTCGCGAAAATGATCCGGACAGCTATATGGCACTCTTGATTGAGGAACCGGAAGCTCACCTGCACCCACAGTTACAAAATGTCTTTTTTAAATATCTTGGCGAACTTCAAAGTGATTTTCAGATATTCATTACTTCGCATTCTCCAACCTTGGCCGCCAAAGCTCAACTCGATGATACCATTGTGCTTTATAATCAAAATGAGCAAATTAAATGCTTACCGATGAGCGAATCTGATCTTGATGCGGAGAATAAAACATATCTGGCAAAATTCTTGGATGTGACCAGATCCCAATTGTTTTTTGCCAATGGGGTAATCCTGGTCGAAGGTATTTCTGAAGCGTTATTGCTACCTGTTTTTGCCAAGATGATTGGTAAATCGGAGGAGGAATTCGAGTTAACCAGGCATGGTATCGAGGTAGTCAATGTAAATGGGGTTGCCTTTGAGCATTTTGCTCGATTATTCAATTCGGAGAATCCGGGGAGAAGATTGGATGTCCCCTGTTCCATCATAACCGATGATGACCGGGATGAAGAGAGTGAGGAAATATCATCACGTGCCATGAATGCTCAGAAATTGGAGAAAGGGTTAGTAAAAGTAGAATTGGCTACAAAAACCTTCGAATATGAGTTATTTATGGCGGGAGAAAAAAACCAAGAAGTTATGATAGAGATATTTAACGATATGCATCCAAAGGCTGCAAAAAAAATTAATCAGGGTTCTTCACCGCAAGAATATGCTCAAAGTTTTTTAGACAAAGTCAAGGCGAATAAAGCCAAATCAGAACTGGCTCACCGACTAGCTATCAGGTTAGAGGAAAATAAGGAAACGAGAAAACTATTTAAAGTACCAAAATATATAGGCTATGCTATCTGTTGGGTAGTAAGCAGGAAAATAGGAGAAAAGGATGTTTAGCAAGCTTTCTCCCAAACAGAATCAAATCGCATTTAATAAAAGCGGTCATTTTGTAGTCCGGGCCTGTCCTGGAAGCGGCAAGACATTCACTGTCGCAGCGAGGATGGCTCATCGTATGCAACAATGGCATTTACACCACCAGGGCGTTGCTGCTCTATCATTTACTAATGTAGCCTGGGAAGAAATAAAAAAGAAATTGGAGAACAATTTTCAAACGCCTTGCCGTTATCCCCATTTTCTGGGGACTATTGATAGTTTTATTAACCAATACATTTTTTTGCCTTTTGGACATCTAATTATGAACTGTCCATCACGACCAGTGCTGGTTGGGGAACCATACGGATATTGGTCTGTACAAAAAAAACACGATTATGATTGTGAACCATACTTTGACAAAACTAGTTTTGATATGAACAATGATCTCATTCAGACTGCAGATCCCCAGTATTTTCATTTCTCCTGGATATTAAAGAATAAAGATGGGACTGAGAATAAGAATATTGCAAAGATCAAGACTATAAAAAAATATAATTGGCAAAAAGGTTTTGCAACTCAGGATGATGCCAATTATATTTCAATGAAAGTTCTTGAGAGATATCCTAACATTGCTAGAGCTATTGGAGACCGTTTTCCTGAGTTCATTATTGATGAAGCTCAGGATACTTCTGAAATTCAGATGAAGGTGATTGATCTTCTTCTAGAGAAGGAGATTAAACAAATCATGATAGTTGGCGACCCTGATCAGGCTATTTTTGAATGGAGAAAAGCCAATCCGAAATTGTTTAAAGATAAATATGAGATGTGGAAAAACAATTCGGCAGTATTGAACGAAAATTGGCGTAGCTCCCAGGTTATTTGTAACTGTTCTCATCACCTATCCTGCCTCGATTCGCCGTCTATTGCTGTAAATGATAATGTCAGGGCCATTGCTGTCCGTCCGGAGTTAATTACCTATTCGGACAACAATATATCAGATGTTGTCAGTTCCTTTGCCGAATTATGTCGATATCACCATATTACAATGAGCCCGGATAAGGTGGCTGTTGTTTATCGTAGTAAAAGTATCGGTGCTAAAATAGAGGGAACCCAAATTATTGATATCAAGGAACAACCCTGGTTACCAGGGGAACCGGTAACCAAAGATTTCGCTGAAGGTAGATATCTTTGGGATAATTATAAATATAGTGAAGGTTTCAGGAAGATAGAACGAGGCTTTATAAAATATACTCTTCGCCAAGAATATTGCCCAAAAGATCAATTACGGGATATAACAGAACGGATTGGGTTTAACAACTGGCGCAAAGGAGTTTACCGATTTATAAACCAGATGCCTAAAGCAGAAGGTCCTTTATCAAGATGGATTGAAGCAGTAAACAATCAATTAGAACTGAGAACGTATTTTGTTGAACTTACCAAACAGTTGCTGGCTATAGGGCTAAAATCTACACGGAATAAATTCTTCTTAGAAGTAGACGAGAACAAGGCTAGGGTAACATTTAACGATCTATTTGCTGGAGAGGGACATAAACTCGAAGAATTATATCATGTGGGCACTGTACATTCAGTAAAGGGCGAGACATTTGATGCGGTTTTATTGTTTCTCAAAGAAAGGGCTGGAAAGAAATCTGGATATAAAAAACTAATTAAAAAAGATTATGAGAAGCTAAGTGAAGAAGAACAGGAAGAGTTAAGAATTGTCTATGTAGCAATTACTAGACCACGCAAAATTTTAGTTGTGGCAGTTCCAAGTGATGAAGACAAAGAAGCCTGGGAAAACAAGCTTTTTCAGTCTCAATAAATCGGATAACTCGAAGATGGCAAAAGAACATTAATAAGATAGGACCAATAGGAAAGCAGGCCATACATATGAAGTTGGATAGTATTAACCAGGCATTGCAGAAACGTTTTGCCCAGTCTTTACCCGAAGGGGGTAAGCGCCATCTGGTCTTTTGGTATGACGAAGGTGGTGTTTTTCAGGACTCCATTCCAGACCTTGATCTGAACGGTGTGAAGGTTTGGAATTTGGAAGATAATAATTATTTTCAAACCAAACGGCAATTAGAGTGCGTAGACTCGGAAAGCCACTACCTGATTTATGCCCCGTTTTCCAGGCCTTCCTATGAGCAAGACTGGCTCCTGGATATTTATCTGTATTCCCAGGAGTTTTCAGCGGACAAGGTCTCAATGATTATGAATGAACTGGGAATCATTGATCCAACTTTGAAGGAATTTATCAAAGACCAAATGCCTTTCTTTGATAATAATAAACGTTTTCAGCGCCTCATTAACTTGGGACAAGATGCGTGGGATCAGGAAAAATTAGAATTAGCCATGCTCGGAGTGGCCTGCAGGCTTAAGACAGCTAGTTTCGAGGCCGTAGTCCTGGAAGTGCTCAAAGCTGGCTTAGATGAAGAGGACAACCTTATCTGGAAAGAGATAAATAAATGGCCAGGTAGCAAGGTTTTTTGGAAGTTGGCAGCCAAAGAATACGGAGTTAAAGAAGAACCTTTATCCTTGAAAAAATTCTTACTTTCTTTACTAGTAACATCACTGGCCTATAAATTGAAAACAGGTTTACCTGAAAGCTGGAAGCATTATATCAATGATAGGACCAATAACTGCGTAATCTTTCTCGATCACTGGATGAATAATCGTGATGACTACCAGATATTTGATAGGACGGTTGGCTATTTTGAAGATGAGCTTCAAGTCCGGCAGTATATTGCTGCTTGGTCGCTGGAAGATTACTTAGAATGCGATTTATTGGAAATCTTTGATAAGGGAGTTTTGGTATCAATAATAAATGCCCTGGTGACCGGGAGCGACCAATTTACCCGATATCAGGAAGTGATCAAAGAAAGACGCAGAAGTCACTGGTATTCGTATTTTGCGAACCATTACGAGGCCATTGATGCAGCCATTGCATTGCTTCAGTTCCATAAGCAACATCCCAAAGGTATTCCAGGAGAGACATCCAGCCAGGTTTTCAACGCTTATGCTGATACTTTGTACCAGATTGACCAGCTTTATCGTCATTTCTATACTGCCTATGATCGAGTGAAAGAGCAGGACATTTTAAAGAGAATGCAGGCTTTGGTAGAAAACCTGTACAATAACAGTCTCATGCGGCCTCTGGCGCAGACCTGGGCCCAGCGTGTAGAAAACGAAATGATGGATAAATGGAATTTGCCTCTGGTGCAGAATCAGAAAGATTTCTTTAGAAACGTTTTATCTCCCATGCTGGATAAAAATGAACGTGTTTTTGTACTTATATCAGATGCCATGCGTTTTGAAGTGGCTCAGGAGTTATCCGATGCTATAAATAGTGAAGGGCGGGGGAATGCTACTTTGACGCCCATGCTAGGGGTGATTCCCTCCAACACGGCATTGGGGATGGCTAGTCTACTGCCAGGGAAAACCGTTGAAATCACTGAAACGGGTAAAATACTAGTAGATGGCAAGGATACTGTGAGTTTGGAACAGCGAAAGCAGATGCTCCAGTCATATGTACCAGAATCCATTGCCATGAGTTTGGACGGGTTCTTGTCGCTTTCCCGGGAGGAAGGGCGCAACCTATTTAAAAACTACCGCCTGGTTTATATTTACCATGATTATATCGATGCAGTAGGGGATAAGGCAGTCAGTGAACACCGGGTTTTTGAGGCTTGCCAGCAAACGATCCGGGAGCTTCAGAAAGCACTTACTGCTATCGTAAACAAATTTAATGGAACCAATGTAATTATTACCTCCGACCATGGCTTCCTCTACCAACGTGAGCCCCTGGATGATAATGACAAACTTGCAAAGCCAGAGTTGGAAGGGATTTCGGACAACCGGCGTTTTGTTTTAGCCCGGAAGGATACAGTTCAATCTGGGACTCTGACCATCAAAATGGATTACGTATTAGATGAAGGGAGCCCTCTTAAGGCTATAGTCCCTCGTGGGTTACAACGCTTTAAAGTCCAGGGGGGAGGAGCCAATTATGTTCATGGAGGAGCCAGTCTTCAGGAAGTCGTGGTCCCTTTGATCCATTACCGATATGTGAGACCATCTCGAAACCGGGAAGGTCCGGTTCAGAAAGTCGATGTTCAACTGACCAATACAGCGCGCAAGATCACCAATAATACGTTTACATTCCACTTCTTTCAGACCGAAAAGGTTGATGAAAAACGGGTGCCGCGCCGCTTGCGCGTAGCATTGTGGGATTTCTCTGGTGAAAGGAAAAAGGTTTCCGATGAAAAACTGTTGATAGCCGATCGCAGTTCAGACCGGGCTGAAGATCGAAGTATAGCCGTGCGTTTGACACTGGGCAGCGGTCCTTTTGACCGCAACCAGGATTATTATCTGCTACTCATCGATGAAGACTTAAACATGGATTATAGTACCACTAAATTTACTATTAGCCTGGGAATCGTCAACGATTTTGATGATTTCTAAAGAGGAGGGACGGGTTTGGATTCGGATCTGGATCTAAAACTCAATGTGCAGTTTGCCGGCCGGGTTGTCCGCAAAGACCTGACCAAAATGATCAAGGAAGGGGCTAATGTGCCCATCTATGTGCTGGAATATTTACTCGGCATGTACTGCGCTACTGATGATGAAGAAGCTGTTCAGGAAGGGATGGAAAGGGTCAAAGAAATCCTGGCCAATAATTTTGTCCGTCCCGATGAAGCAGAGAAGGTCAAATCGAAAATTAAAGAGCAGGGTAAATACAATGTCATTGATAAGGTAACGGTAAAACTCAATGAGAAGCTGGATATCTATGTAGCCGAATTTTCTAATCTAGGGATAAGAGGTATTGAGATTTCCCAGCGTTATGTAAGGGACTTTGAGAAGCTACTGGTCGGGGGGATATGGTGTATTGTTCAGATGGAATATTATTATGACCCCGATGAGAAACGTTCGCCTTTTTATATACGGAGTCTGAAGCCCATTCAATTACCTAATATGGATTTAGAGGAAATACTATTGGGAAGAGAATATTTATCCAAAGATGAATGGATAGATGTTTTAGTGCGATCTACTGGAATGGAGCCTACCCAGTTTGAAGACAAGGTGAAATGGCACCTTCTGGCCCGTTTGGTTCCCTTTGTAGAGAATAACTTTAACGTCTGTGAGCTGGGCCCTCGTGGCACGGGTAAGTCCTATGTATATAAGGAAGTATCACCCAACTCAATCCTCGTCTCGGGAGGTCAAACAACCGTTGCCAACCTTTTCTATAACATGTCCAATCGTACTGTGGGTTTGGTAGGTCTATGGGATGTAGTGGCCTTTGACGAAGTAGCGGGAATCAAGTTCAAAGATAAAGATGGAATCCAGATTATGAAAGACTTCATGGCTTCGGGATCCTTTGCCAGAGGAAAGGAAGAGAAGAATGCCAACGCATCCATGGTCTTTGTCGGAAACATTAACCAAAGTGTTGACTCCTTAATTAAGACATTTCACCTTTTTGCACCGTTCCCCGAGGGAATGAATAATGACTCGGCCTTCTTTGACCGTATGCATTACTATATTCCCGGATGGGAGATTCCAAAAATGAAGCCGGAATTCTTTACCGACCGCTATGGATTTATTGTTGACTATATGGCTGAGTTCTTCCGGGAAATGCGTAAGCGATCCTTTACAGACGCTTTTGACCGTTATTTTAAACTTGGCAATAACCTCAACCAGAGGGATGTCATTGCTGTCCGAAAAAGCGTTTCAGGATTGATTAAGCTAATCTATCCCAACGGTAAGTTTGGAAAAGACGAGGTTAGAGAGATACTTGAAAAAGCTTTGATTGCCAGGCGAAGGGTAAAAGAACAGCTGAAGAAAATAGGCGGCATGGAATTTTATGATGTCCATTTCTCTTATATTGATTTGGAGACAATGGAGGAATTTTTTATAGCAGTTCCAGAACAAGGCGGTGGAAAGCTTATTCCTGAAGGACTATGTAAACCGGGGCAAGTTTACACGGTTGCCCGGGGAGCCAGCGGTATGTTAGGGGTCTTTAAGATGGAGGTGCAGGTTTCGTCCGGTAGCGGCAAGTTCGACCGCTCTGGATTTGGGTCCGCTCCGAAGGCAAAGGAGAGCGCCAATGTTGCTTACAACTACCTCAAAGCAAATGCCAAGAGTATTAGTGGCGGCATCGAACCAAAGAACAGCGACTACCACATACATGTTAATGACCTTCAGGGTGTAGGGCTTCCTGAGGATTTGAGCCTTCTAACTATGATCACCTTGTGTTCTGGGGTTCTGGAACGATCTGTTCAGGAACAATTAGTTATCCTTGGGTCCATGAGCATCGGAGGATCTATCATCAAGGTGGCCGACCTGGCTAATACCCTGCAAGTCTGCTTTGATGCCGGAGCCAAAAGGATACTTTTACCCATGTCTTCGGCTGCCGATATTGCCACGGTGCCTCCTGAACTCTTTACGAAGTTCCAGACATCCTTTTATCAAGATCCTATTGATGCAGTGTTTAAGGCACTAGGGGTAGCATAAATAAGTTGGTATTATGGGGGCGAGAGATACGTGGAGAAAATTCCGACTGCATTTATTAGTTATAGTTGGGATAGCCAGGAACATCAGGTTTGGGTCACCAGTTTAGTAAACATTCTTCGTGAAAACGTAGTCGAAGCAACCTTAGATGTTTTTGAGACACAAACTGGAACGGTAAACTTAAACCAGATGATGATAAGAAACATCAAAGATAATGATTTTACGATTATTATAATGACCCCCAAATACGCGCAGAAGGCAGATGAGTTCCAGGGTGGGGTTGGCTTTGAAACTTCTTTGCTGATTTCTTGTATTCAAGAGAATCCGAACAAAATCATCCCTGTCTTGCGAAGCAAAGATCGGAAGAGCGCAATACCTTTTTACCTAAACGGTTATCATTATATTGATTTTTCAGATGATGCCAATTTTGATGAAAAGGTCAGAGAATTGCTGCATAGGCTACATGGTGTTGATTTAATCGAGAAAGCACCGCTGGGAAGCAAACCAGATTTAAAACCAAAAAGTATTGGAGAATTGATAGCCCCAAAGACCGATGATTTCGATGATTTAATTCCAAACCTTATTGAGCATACAGATATGGACAAAAACAGGTTTATGAAAGAGAGCTTTGTTCAAATTAGGGATGGCCTACTTCAAATTATGGATAGAACCAAACAGCAGAATACTAATTTTGATTTTGACTTTGAAAACCTCACCAGCAAAAAGGCATTGCTCAGAGGTTATGTAAACGGTCAGCAGAAATATGCGGTCAAGCTATGGCTTGGTAGTGGCTTTGGCTCACGGGAGGAGACCATCAATTTGTCCTATGGTAACCACGTTTCTGAGAGCGACAACTCAATGAATGAGTTTATCTCCTGTGAAGTGGCTAAGGATAAATCGCTATTACTGAAAATGAATATGAACATGTTCGGAAATAGGGCCGCAAATACCTCATATGAAATCGTTCGTGAAATATGGTCAGAAATAACTCACTGGCTGAACTAAGATGAGTTTGAAGAGAGCTAATTTGGTTTACATAATGTCCGTCTGCTAAGCTGAGAGGATAATATACAGTCAGCTTCGCTAATGGATTTGTAAAAAAAATTTCGCATTCAATTTAATAAATCCAGTAACTCGTAAACCCTTATACCAATGGAAGTGGACGAGTGACGGGGACCGCAGTATTTTCCTCGTTGGTTAATTAATGGGGTGGGGCGCGCCAAACCCTCGAGCTGAGTTCATTATTTCCAAGTGGAGGCTGATTTAGTGCAATATTCTGGTAATACTCAAACACAAGCTACTAAAACCTCTAGTAAAGATGAATTCTATTTTCAATGGCATTTCCTTGAGAATTGCAACCTTCGATGTAAACATTGTTATCAGACTGACTATAGGCTCCCAGAATTATCAAGTGAACAACTTTTATCTATAGCACTAATTATAGATAAAACCTTAGAAAAATGGGGAAAAATTGGGAGGATATCTCTGACAGGTGGCGAACCTTTTATACGGAAGGATTTGCTTTTAGATCTAATTGATTTTTTTGATAAGTCAACTAATTGTGGGCGAATCGGGATTCTAACAAACGGTACATTGATTGACGAAGCAATAATTAATAGTTTAAAGGCTTTTGATAAATTGGGGGAAATTCAAGTATCAATTGATGGAGCTTCTTCTGCAAGTCATGATGAGATTAGAGGTAAGGGGAGTTTTGACAAGGCAATAGACGGGATAAATATTCTTAAAAACAATGGTTTTTTTGTAAGTCTAATGTTTACCTTACATAAATTGAATAAGGACGAAGTCATAGGAGTAATAGATTTAGCAGATCAGCTAGGGGTTGATGCTATTACACTCGAACGCATGACACCGATGAATGCCAATGATTTGCAGAATTTTTACCTCGAACCAAATGAATTGTTCGATATATATAATAGGATATATGGGAAAAAGACTGAGCTTGAACAAAATTCTCATTTAAAGATAAGGTTATCCCGTCCGGTATGGACACTGATAAGTGAACAAATTGGAGGGTTCTGCCCTGCAGGTTTAACCAGTCTATGTATACTTCATGATGGAACTGTTTTACCATGTAGGAGGCTGAATATTCCCCTAGGGAATATTCTCGCTGATGGACTTTTTAAAATATGGTACACTTCAGATGTGTTATGGAAATTGAGAAACAAAAATCTACTGGCTATAAAGTGCAAGGAATGTCAAAGCTTATCAAATTGTGGGGGTTGCCGCGCAATTGCATATCAGGTTCATGGTGACTTTATGGCTGAAGATCCCCAATGTTGGAAAAATGAATTATAGAGGATTTGGCATAATGATTGAAGATGGTATTTATAGACTTTCCGAGAGTTACAGTTTATTTAAAGGTGATTTCAAAGAAGTTAAATGCTTCTTATTTAATATAGAAAATGGCACAATTTATAAAATGAATGGTGTTAGTTATGATATGTTATCTTTATTCGATGGGAATAAGAATGTAAAAGAAATCCTGGATCTATTATTAAATCAGTACATTGGAGAAAAAGAACAAATTAAATCAGATTTTTATGATCTGGTCAGGTCCTGGTTGGAGAAAAAAATATTAATTGCAGGAGGTGAGCTCTGATATGGAAGAAAAGAAAAACTATGAAGCTCCAGTATTTGAGGAAGAACAAGAAATGAATTTCTCCAAAGAGATATGGGAAGAGTTTAGTGATGGGAAATGGTGTTTTGGATGCACCAACTGCAATTGCAATTAAATAAAAAACCTTTACTAGGAGGTCGATGCAAGTCGAGCTCCTAGTTGTTTATTATCGAAAACTCCCTATTTGAGAGGATATAATAATGGATAAACAAGGAGAGAATAAGAAACATTTTTTTAAAACGATAGGTATGAAAGAAATATTATTTATTACTGCATTATTCATTTTTTTGTTTTATGGAGGTCAACTTCTTTCGTTTCATTTTTTGGGCAAGAATACCATAAAGGAAGAAATAATTACATTTAACACTAAAAGTAATAATATATTTTTTCCCCAACCTACTAACCAAATATATTTGTCAGATGAACAATTCAATATGATCCAGGCTGACATAGATGAAATTAAAAAATCCAATGAGACAAGGCTTGAAAATAATTTATCAGTTTCAACACTAAATGATTTTTATTCTTCTTTATTTACTGCTATTGCAGTAATTGTGGCAGTCATTGCTTTAATCAGCTGGCGCGGGTTAAATAACAAGATTATGGAATTAGAGAATGCAACTAGAGAATATATGGTAATTAAGCCCAGTGTAGATTATTTGATAAAAAAGAACAATTATGCTAAATGGGTTCAACAGAAGTTCACTTCAGAAGATATTGAATACTCTTATGATTTGAATTTGAGTGAGGAAGATAAAGCCAAATACGATGAAATGGAAAGCCATATAACTGAGTTGCATGAAGATGATGCTTGGATGGAAATGATTATTGCCCATGAACATATATTACAAAAAGACGATATCATTGAAGCCGAGAAAATATATAAATTTATTGAATCTCGGAATATATTCCCGGATAATTCCATGGTTGAACCAATTTTATATCATTTATTAGGACAACTTTATAAGAAAAAATATGACATGGCTAAAGATAGAAATATAGATATTCGCGAAAAAATGGAGCTATTAAAGCAAGCAGAACAATATTACATAAAATCACTTGATGTAAGGAAAGAAAAAGATAAGCAACGAACACGTACGAATCTTGCCGTTGTATATATTGAATTGGGCAAACAAGAATTGAAAGAATTTTATGATACTCCTAAAGGAAAAGATGCTGAAAAACCTAGACATTATCTAAATAAAGCCAATGAAGAATTAATGAAGGCCGAAAAACAAGGACCTGATTATAACATCTATTGGGATCAAGCTCGTGTTGCTTTCTATTTAAATGGTGATGATGATTCTAAAAAGATAAAAGATCTTTTAGTGAAAGCTGTCAATAACATGAGTTCCTCAAAGGCAAAGGAGTCTTTCATTAATAAATTAAATGAAGAGATAGATGAATTTAAAATATATAATCAAAAAGGTTTTCCAGGCGATCGTAATATTATTTGTGAAATAGAAGATAGATTCAAAAGAACCTAATATTTTATGATATGGAGGGCATTTTATGTTCTTTGACGCTCACGTACATATCGGGAAAAAGAAATTCATGGGTAAAATCAAGGATGCAAATAGAGGTCTGCCAGCCTATAACTCAATCATGGAGAATCCCTGGGAGAAGTATCATAAGGTTGCTGTGCAAAACAAAATCTATAAGGCACTAATTTTCCCCTTCCCCCTTGAAGAAGTTGACTTTATACAAGCTAATGACTATATTAAGCAGGCTTATGAAATGAATCAGGAATTATTTATCCCTTTTTTTTTGATTAATGAACGGCTTTCTATTGAGAACCTTGAACAAATGAATATTTATGGAGTCAAAGAACATTTTTATATTACTCAAAATATCGAGATGAACGCCTTTTTTCACATCTATGAGTATCTTCAGGCAAAAAGCAAATTTTTATATTTACATCCTCACATGAATGATCGAGTTGATCGGATTCATGTCATACGTAAGAACTTTCCCAAACTCAAAATTTTCCTTGCTCATTCGGGGAGAAAATGGCCATTTACTGGAGATGACGTCCTAGAATTAATTATTCCTGAGATAAAGTCATATGAAGATATTTATTTTGATACTTCTACAATATTGGACAGCAAAGTTATCAGTAAAATGGTTAAAGTAATAGGCAGTCACAGAGTTCTGTTTGGATCTGATTATCCATTTTCAAAACCAAGTGAAGATATCTATCAAACAGAATTAGGAGTTATAGATAGACTAGATGTTGCAGACAAAGATAAAGAGAATATTCTGCATAACAACTTTAAGAGATTGTTCCTTAAGGATCTTTGGATTAGAAGAGTAGATAAAAAGGACAGACAGAAACTGTTGGATATATTAGATAAAGTAAAACCCATGGAAAGAAAATTCCTTGCATTGGATCAAAAAATGGACGTAATAAAATCAACCATCCGCGATGAGCGCCATATTTATATTGCTGAAAATTCGCACGATATTGCAGGCTACCTTCGGGAAAGTGGTAGGAGTAACAATGGGGCACTCTTTGAGGAGATATTGGTGCCGGAAAAGTACAGGGGAAAGGGCGTTGCAAAACTGTTAATGGAAGCAGTCGCTAATAAATTTAGTTACGTAGAAGCCAAAACCTTATCGGATAATATAGTTATCAATAATCTAAATATCAAACAAGGTTTTGATATAGTTAAGCAATCCAAGAATGGAAAAATACTTAATTGGAGAAAGTCAAATGAAAAGTCAACCTGATACTATTACCGTACAAGGGAGAGTGTTAGGGGTTAGGGACCTGGGCGGAATAATATTTGTAGATGTATTATCCGAAACCCATGAAGTGAGATTAGTCTGTAAGAAAGATTATATTGATACAGAGGCTTTCAACCAGGTCAAGAAAATTAAGAAAGATGACTATGGTTGTTTTATGCTTGAAGAAGAAAATGAACCGCGAATTATTAGGCTGTGCAACCATATACCTAAAATTCAGGATTCCTTTTGGTCCGAAGAGCAAATAGGGATTTTAAGAGCTTATTCGTATTTACTAAATCTATTGCGTGGATATTCCTTCCAGAATGGATATATGGAAGTACGTTTACCTTCAATTCATTATGGACAAAATAATAATGAAATTTTTTCATTGGACTTTTTTAATAAACCTTCTCGTCTGACCTCCAGTAATGCACTTTATCTTAATGCATATGCCGTTCAGCTTTCAAAAGTATTCAGCCTTCAAAAGTGTTATAGAGCAGAGCCTTCTCATACGAACCGTCACCTGGCAGAGTTTGATCTTTTTGAAGCAGCCATGATTAATTATGATTTAAAGAGTAGTATCGTTGAGATTGAACAATTAATAAAGTTTGTGGTTCATAATTTTTCTAAGAGCGACTTTGCCCATATAATGAGAATAGATTCTGACCTAATATTAAGTTCAAGCTTTCCAGTAATAGAATACGAGCATCTTGATAATATATATAATCTGGATAAAAGAGGCCTTGGAAAATATGATCGAGAAATTGCCAATCATCTTCCTACTTTTGTTATTTACTTTCCAAACGGAATTGCATCATGGATGGCTAAACCTTTAGACAACAACTATTCATTGTCTTTTAATTTATTAGTGCCCCAGATAGGAGAAATAGCCGAGGGAAATGAAAAACAGACTAACCTGAAACTACTTTCGGCAAAGTTAAAAATAGCTAAAATGGAAACTCAACTTGGATGGTATACGCGGATGATGCCTTATTCTGATTTTCCTTTAGCCGGATTTGGGATTGGAGTGGAACGATTATTGATGTGGATTTTGGGATTGAAAAATATCAGGCGGATTAATCCTATCTATCGTGATACCGGATTTTCAGAAATCCCAACTGATATTACTAAGGAGTAAATATGAAGGAATTAAAATACGCCATAAAAACCATCGCTTCACTAAAGAACATGATTATCGAGATGAACGAAAAAGAAATTGAATTGAAAAGGATTACAAAAACCGCTGCGTTGCTGCTTATGAGCGGTGTTTCGAAGAATTCCATTCCGCAAAACATTGTTAATCGCTGTTTGTCCCAACAAAATCAGGATGGAGGCTGGGTTGGTATTGTTGATACCATGTGGAACATATATTTCTTGAGAGGGATAAATGATAGACAATTCAAGACGAATATAGACCTGGGATTAAAATATATTGAAGAGCAACGAAATTCAGAAGGTTTATGGGGAAGGTCAAAACGGGATATCAGTAGGATACCCATAACCGGTATCCTTTTATATTTGCTGCCAGATCTAGCAGACAAAAACAGCCTATGTTTGTTGGAGAAATTATGGCAATCTGAAAAGAACTCCTTAACATATAAAGCGGCCTATACCTTAATGGCATTCAAACGTAACATTTATTTCCCTAAGGACAACCAATTAATATATGACACTATAGAATGGTTAACAAGGAATCAGCGGGAGGATGGCGGCTATTCGCCCTGGAAGGAGCACCCGGTTGATTCGGATGTTTATTGTACCAGTCTAGCAAGTATAGGTCTTCTGCAATATCCGAAGTTGGTCGAACCACAGATATTTCAAAAAGCCTTCAATTGGTTACTAAATAACCAGCTGAATAATGGGATATGGAAATTCCACGAAATAGAGGATGGTGCTTCTTGGGGCCTGCTCGCCATGCTGGAGATTTTAAAAAGTGGTGTTTTAAATGGCTAATATTTTGTTAATATATCCTTCGCCAGAATTGCATAAAGATTGGAGATTTGGTTTTTCATTGAACTTATTATATTTGTCATCTATTTTGAAACAGGCGGGACACAATGTGTTTTTTCGAGACTATTCAGTTGAGAATCTGGATTTAAATCTCCTGTCTAAGCTGTTAAGCCAAGTTGAAATTGCTATCATTGAATTTGATAGTTTTCCTTTAAAAAGATCCCTAAATATTCATAATGGAGAATTCCTGACAAACTTTATTAAGAAGAAATATAAAGATATTAGTACTATAGCAATTGGCTATGATTGTATATTACAGCCAAGAGATATTCTGAATGTTGATTGTGTACTGGTGCAGGAGCCTGAGAAATCAATTGTTTATGTAATTGAGCGTTTATTAGGGAAAATGGATATTAATAATCAAGCACTTAGTCTCGTGAGTCTTGATGAATTAGATGATTTACCGTTCCCAGATCGAACAATATTATCCAGTTATGCCGAACATGGAGGCACTATTACCCGGGATCCTAAATTAGCAAAATCAACATTGATACAGACAAGCCGAGGTTGTATGAATACTTGTCGTTTTTGCCAGAGAAAAGGATGGGCGAAAAAATATCAAGAACACTCAATTCAATATGTGGCCAATGAATTTAAGGAAATTGCTGAGAGTGGGTATATAAATGTCTGGATAAATGACGATAATTTTACTTTTAATCTAAAAAGAGCTAAGAATTTATTAAGACGATTAATTGATGAGAAACTAACTAAAGGCATGCATTTAGCCTTAAGCAGTTGGACAAATATAGATTTTGAATTTTTAGAACTTGCTCAAAAAGCAAATGTGTCAATAATTAGTACGGGGATAGAATCAACGAACCAGGAAATTCTGAATTTCTATAATAAGAAGATAAATCTCGATAAAGTAGAAGAGCTCGTATCTTTTGCTGATCGACTAGGAGTATATGTGGTTGGTAATTTCATAATAGGAGCACCTATGGAGACAGAAGAAACTATAAATGATACATTTGAATATGCGATGCGAGTACCGTTTGATCAGGTGAATATAAAAATTTTAGACTATATGATAGGTTCAGATCTATATGCAACTCTTCCTCCAGAAATGCATGATGATAAAAGGCATATTTTTGCCTGCTTAGAAAATGGTTTAAATCACTTTCCGATAGAATATCAAAAAGGACGAATTAATGATTTTCAAAAACAATTCAGAATAAGTAGAAAGGAGAAGTTTATCAATAAAGTCAACCATTTCGGACTTCCATATTTGTTGAATAATAATTTTTAATAGTTGAATACCGATATAGTGATATGTTTGAACTATCATTCTTTGATTAATAGGGGAGCAGGGCTATATAAGTGAATAAAATTCCTACTGCTTTTGGCAGTATAGTTAGGACAATCCGCAACACCAAGATTGGTTAATCGAAATGGTAAATTACCTTCTTAAAACGGGGTTGATGCCAGGAAGGCAGATGATACTCTGGGTGTCGTTGGCCTTGAGACATCCATGCTGTTTTAAGTTATTCATGATAATCCAAAATGACTTTCCTTTTCATTATATTAACTTTCAGATGAGCTCCATTTTGAAAACAAGTTTTAAGAGAGATAGATAATAATAAAGAAAATTTAATTGCATATTTCTGGGGAAAATCTTCAGATATATTTCATTTTGCAATATATTATTAATCTACAGCAAATGGTTTACATAATGTTTTTCCGGTAAACCTGATGATAATTATATTTGGAGGCTGCTAGCATTTGTAAATGATAATATTTTGGATGCTGATAAATAATACTATTTTTGGTTATTAAATTTTTAGGAGGTTAAATAACACAGCAATTCTAAATATACTAACGGGGTCTGACTTTGTGGCAAATAATGCATCTTGTCATAGCCTCCTGGAGAGCATTAAACTATTATCGGAATGTTATTCTTCATAAATTGTCCAAAATCTCCTCAGAGGGGCCTAGAAGGCCCTACATTGATTTTTAATAATTTTATCGTCGTTATTTCGGCTATTTGACTGTATTTTGTCATATTTTAGGATACTTAGTTCAAAATAGACCTACCTGGTTGACTTGCTATTGGAGATTCGGTGCCATAATACATATAGAAATTCGAGCTAAATTAGATAAACCGAATCACAGACCCAAGATCGGATTCGTAGCAAAATCCATTGAAAGCGCTTGAGCCAAATCAGCTGATCATGTAAGCCACATAATTATCTAATCATAGAATTAGTCAGCCCATAATTATTTTATGAGGGATTAAGGAGGGAGTATACTATGCGCAAAGTCCGAAATACTGGCCCCTATCGCGGAAAATTATCCTAGTTTACATAATGCTCATTATGGGAAGTTGAAGAATTATTTGAAAATGGGCCTTTCTTATAATAGAAAAGGACCCCTGGATATTCTCCCGAGGTCCTTTAGATATCAGCTCTATGATATACATTTGTTACACCTGAACTTTATTCATTATTAATCTGCATATACTTCTCCAGTTTTCCTTTCTCCTTCAGAATAGTAGTCATCATTTCTTTAGCGGTGGGCGGAACCGGAGGAGCCACTTCCCTTCTCCGCATGGTGAGTGCTTCGGTAGGGCAGACAGAAACGCATAGACCGCATCCTATGCATCTTTCCAAATTAACTTCAACCATATCCCCTATTTCTTCTAAGGCTTTAACCGGGCACCTGTTCTCCAGGCATATGCCGCATACTATGCAGTCATCTTTGTTCAGGCTTACAATGAAAGCCGAAGTAGCTATTATATTGGGGACATTATATTCGGTTATACCGCGCAGCAATGTACAGCAGCAGCTGCAGCAGTTGCAGATGAGAGTCGGCCTGTCTCCGGAGTTGTTTATACAATGTACCAGGCCTTGGTCTTCACACAAATCTAAAATACGCAGGGCCTCTTCTTTGTCAATCCACTTCGCCCGGTCGCGGTCCACCAGTATTTTTGCTATGTTGTCAAAAGCCAGGCATACCTCAATAGGATTATCACAGGAGTTACCCATATGAACCCGGCAGGCGCAGTTGGTTACGCTGAAGGTCTTGGCCTTGTCGATCATTTCAACGACCTGGTCATAGGTAACCACTTCAGAAGTCATGGGGATGGATTTTTGAACTGGAATAACCCTCATCTGAGCGGTCGGCGTTCCGGCAAAGTTGGCGGCAAACGCTTCTTTATGATACTGCTCCCACAATTCGCTTAATTCCTTGATATGGGGATTGCGCTGGGCACGCATAAAAGGGAATTCGAAAAGGCCGGGCACATTGGGCAGCAGGCAATAAGCCGTCTGTTCTTTCAGTTTGATACCCGTAATTGCCCCGCGGTCCGCCAGGGCTTCAAACAGCTCGGTCAACCTGGCTTCTTCTATACCAGACTTTTTGCTTATTTTATTCAAGGATTGGGGAACAAATGTTAAATAGCAGGCTGCTTCGGCCTCTTCTTCGGAAAACATGATTTGTAATATCCGGGTAAATGCCTCATGAGCCGGGGCGCCCGCAGCATGGGCATCAAGACGTTCCTGTAAGCGTTGATAGACGTCCATTGTGACCCTCCTTCTTCATAATAGGGCTTTAGATAAATACACCAGCCGTAATTTATTGGTATTGGTTTAATCCTGCAGGTTGTTCATAACCGCCAGGAAGGCTTGATGTATTGCGTCGGTTATCTGACCCGGAGCCCGACTATCACCAATCACGGTAAATGGGATTCCGGTTCCAGGTAGCTCATCCGCCAGTGTACGTACCGGGCGGGAGCCCACCGCGACTACTAGATTGTCAAATTCTTCACTGTTCAACTTACCATCCTTTTCAAAGGTGAGCAGGCCGTCATTGAATGATTGTACGCTGGCCCGGTTGATAATCCGAACTCCGTGTTTCCTGAGTTCGTTCATCAGACCCCATATAGTGCTTCGGCCGACACCATTGCCGACCCTGGGCATTTTTTCAAAAACGGTGATCTGTTTGCTGCCTTTATAGATCAATTGTTTTAGCCTTTCCGGGCTTTCAGCATTATTGCTGAACAGGAAGTGGAGTGCCGCTTCAGAAATAGTACCTTTTACGGCCAGGAAATGGGCAGTTTCCAATCCAACCGCTCCGCCCCCCAGAACCGCGATTTTCCTGCCCAGAGGGGGATCGCTTTCCAAGACATCCCAGGCGTTTATCACACCCGGGCCTTCACTTCCTTCAATTGGGAGCTGCACAGGCCGGGCACCCTCGGCAGCAATTATGTAATCAGGTCTCAATTGCCGGATAAAATCAAGGTCAACTATGGTATTCATATGTACTTTAATATCATGGACCTTTATCATTTCTTGGTAGTATTCAGCGATCCGCCATAGCTCCTGCTTGTGGGGCGGGGTTCCGGCTATCCATAGTTGTCCGCCAATTCTATTGGTTTTTTCGCACAATTCAACCTTATGGCCGGCTTGGGCTGCCCGGACCGCCGCTTCGAGGCCGCCCGGTCCCGCACCGATAACCAGAACCCTTTTCGGCTTGCCGGTCTGTTTAATGTTTCTTACGCCTTCATATCCCTGGCGGGGATTGACCATGCACTGTACCGGACGACCTACCATCAGCTCATCCATGCAGCCCTGCAAGCAAGCCACGCAGGGTACTATCCGCTCCGGATGCCCGGACCTGGCTTTTTCAGGCCAAAAGGGATCAGCCATCAAAACGCGCCCTAAATTAATTAGGTCGGCCTGACCATCACGCAAGAGTTTTTCGGCCAATTCCGGTTCAGGCACTCGATTGGAAGCTATTACCGGAATCGATACAGCGTCTTTGATAGTCTGAGCAAGATATAGGTAAGCACCTCGAGGTACGCTCATAGTCAACTGGGGTACATGGGCCTCATGCCAGCCCCCTGTAACACTTATCGCGTCAACCCCGGCTTTCTCGTAAACCCTGGCAATCTCCGGGGTCTCAGAATCGGTATTGCTGCCCGGGAGAAAATCGTTGCCGGCCATACGAATAGTTATGGGATAATCGGGCCCTAACTCGAGTCTCATCTCTTCAATAATTTCTCTGGCAAACCTGGTCCGGTTCTCAAAACAGCCTCCGTATTCATCCTGGCGTTGGTTTCTGAGCTCAGAGAGAAACTGGCAAATAAGATACCCTGCCGAACCTATGATCTCAACACCGTCAAAGCCGGCTGTTTTTGCTCTGACAGCACTTTTCACAAAATCCCTCTGGATGGCTTTTATCTCATCCAGGGTCAACTCCCGGGCTTGTGCTTTGCTGTATTGCGAATACACAGGACTGGGTGCTACAGGTTGTATTCCCCCCATGTACTCAGGCCGGGCATAAGCTCCGGCATGCATGAGCTGCACCCAGGCTTTGGCTCCGGTTGCTTGTATTGCCTGTGCCAGGATAGAAAATGATTCTATTGCCTCATCGCTGTCTAAATGAGGCGAAAAATACCCAATGGCCGATTCATCTATTCCCACCGGCCCCACCGTGACGATCCCCGCGCCGCCTTGAGCCTTTTCTACATAATAGTTTAGATATCTTTCATTTAGCTTGCCGTCCTGTGAGTACAACACGCCCATGGAAGGATACACTATTCGATTTTTAATTTGAGTCTTGTTGATATAAATCGGACTGAAAAGAGTTTCAAACATTATTTACCCCCATCTCTATACACGGCATCATGTCTCAAAAAATTACGTAATCAAGAGTTTGTTTGTAAGCGTTTGATTATAAGTCCCGCCCTATGGGGCAGGTATGGAAGCAGTTGAAGCAAAAGTATTGAAAGCCAATCATTTGAGCCTGGTACATCATCATGAAGTCTTCACTAAACAAAAGTTTCTTCTGTTCTTCAGGGGTGCTTTTCACAAGCTTGTTCCAAATGCCTATACTGGCTCCTATTCCATAGGGTTGAGAATGTCGTAAGCATTTCATATTGTCGGTCTTGCCTTCCTCATCCAAGGCTGTGCCGGGGCATTCATCTACACAGATGTTACAATTAGTGCACAGATCTTCAGTCACCGGCGGATCAGACGGAAGGTCCAGTTCACATAATACAGCCGTAAACAAAACCCTGGCTCCTAAGCGGGGATGGATAATGAGGTTATGACGTCCAAAGTTGCCCAACCCCGCAGCCAGGGCCGCATGCCGCAGGGAAACCTCTCCAATTAGCCCCATGGCTCTGCCCCCCATATCCAGCGGGTATGATACTGGAATAGCCATAGCCTTGGTGCGAAATTCTTTTTCTAAATAGCGGGTGAGCTTATAGTTCACACCACGGGAGAATTCCATAAGATCTATGCGTCCCGCCATTGCCATGTAAGGGCTGGAACTCTCACAGTGCGAAGACTCCCGGTAGGCCAGAACAATTAAGGATTGGGCTGAAGGGAACAGGTCTTCTATTTTGGGAGAGCGGGGGCTGTTATAGTCTTTGACATTGGCAAAGCCAACATCATCCACCCCCAGTTCCATGGCATACTGACGGATTTTTAACTTGACTTCTTCGGTTTTCATCTTTACTCCTCCTCATATCTTAGCCGGTCTTGCCGTCTATCTACACCTGGCATCCCGCTGATGACTAGTACACTGACAACCCTAATTCTGTGTATTATTCGGCGAGGAAAATTTTCATAGGACAAGGCGGAGGAATGAGTAATACTGGACGTATTGCGATTGACGACAACGCAGTCATATGGAAATTTGCCCGACGATAATATATAGAATTAGGGTTGTCAGTGTACTAGCCCTATTCCGCTCACTCCTTCCTATAGTTAAAAAACCTGATTCATCAATATCGAAAAAGCTTTCTGCTGCTCTTTGCTGAGCTCACCGAGCAGCCGTTGGTTGAAATCACGAGCAATGGGATATAAGGCAGCCGCAAGCTCCCGCCCCTTGTCGGTCAGATAAATGAGGAACACCCGCCGGTCCAGGGAATCGACCCGTCTAATGACCAGACCTTCTTTCTCCATCCTATCCACCAGACCGGTAAGGGCTGAGTTATCGAGCAATAGTTTTTCCGCCAAGTTGCCTATACACAAGCCTTCCTTTTGCTGCAGAGCAAAAAGTATAAAGGATTGTCCCAGGGTTATACCGTACTGGCGGTATACTCCATTATAATAATTCTGAATTTTTCGAGCTGCCGCCCCAATTTGAAAGCAAACGAAATCGTTAAAATTCTCCATACCCAATCCTCAATTTATTTTATATGTCAAATATGTTTATACAAAATATATCTTTATTAATTAATTGTGTCAATGACTGATTATAAAATACTTCAATTTTATATTACGTCCATTTTTGCCGGTATTTTGTGCCACCCTTACCAGTTCCCCTATTCCCTATCAGCTAATCCCAGAGCAGGACCCAGTTGGTTTGTTCAACAACTAAAACCTTCATCAGTTCTTTATTTGCTGTACTGGATAAAATTGATTGGGAGCCTATATTCTGATACAATAAATGCGTTTCTTCATTTCCTCAAATTGCATTGGGAGGTAAAAAGTGATGTACATCATGTATGGATATATCGAACTATACCATCCGAACTCCTCGTCTCTAAAAGAAAAGAGGATGACTGTTCAGAGCATTACGGCTCGAATGCGAAAACGTTTTAATGTCTCCATGCGTGAAGTCGGCCATCAGGAATTGTGGCAGAGGTCGGCCTTGGGTTTCTCAGCAGTAAGCGGAAATTACTCCGACCTGGAATTGATCATCGAGGCGGTTAAAGACACACTTAACACGCATAATGATGATTTTGCCGTTACCAGTTTCGAATCCCGCATAGTAGATTGGGATTCTACTAATTAGTCGACAGTTACCCGAAGTATGAACAGGAGATAGCTGGCCTAAACAGCGGCGAGCCCGTTGGTGCTTGAAGTCATCCCTTTCTAAAAGGAGAAAGGATTGATTTTTTTGCACAAGTCGTTACGCCATTGTTTTTTGCCTTTTTTTATGGCATTTCTTTTCCTTATTACCAGCTGGCAGCCGGCCTTAGCTGCGACCACCAGCGCTGGTAGTTCAGCTTCCACCCGAACCGTCACCTTGAATCCCGGCACCAAGTACGCCACTGATATGTATGTAATTGACTCCGGCCAACCCGGCCCGGTGGTCCTTATTACCGGAGGCGTGCACGGCAATGAAACCGCCGGCTATCTAGCGGCAGCCCGGATGAAGGAAACCAGGGTAAGCAAGGGCAAGCTGCTGGTCATTCCCAAGGCCAACCGGCTGGCTGTGGAACGCGGCACCCGCTACATAAGCGGTGAAAAGGACCTGAACCGGGCTTTTCCCACCAGTAAGGGAGCCAGCCCTACCTACAAGCCGGCCCGGGCCATCTACCAGGTGGTAAAGGACTACCAGGTCGACTGGGTCATGGATATGCATGAAGGTTATGATTATGCTTCTAGAAGCACGTCTTCGGTAGGCCAAAGCCTGATTTATTATCCAAGCAGTAAATGCACTGTCATGGCTAATAAGATACTGAGTAAGGTAAACAGTACGATAAGCACATCGTACCGCAAATTCGACTCCCTGCGCTACCCGGTCTCCGGAAGCCTGGCCAGAAGCACGGCTCAATACCTGGGCACCAATTCCTTTATATTTGAGACCTGTTCAAAAGACAGTCTGAATACCAGGATTAACAACCAGTTGCTGGCAGCCAATACCCTGCTCAGGGAATTATATATGAAGTAAGCTATTTCAGCATCTCGGATATTGTGCATATAAGTTGGAGCAGATTTTTTCAAAGAACAAGGCGGGCGGCTCCTTGCCGTCCTGGCACCGCCGCATTAGCCCGTCCATGGGCGTCAGGAATGAGTAATACTGGACGTATTCCGATTGACGACAACGCAGTAATTCGGAAAAATCTGCCCAAATTATGTGCATGAATATCCGGGATGCTGTACTAGCGTACCCGATGATTTCTGCGCACCTGGCCGGAAGTAATAATACGCCCCGTTCCCGGTTCTGAAGAACCGGATGAACGGGTCCGACCGGTACTGCGGGTTCTGACCGGTGAAGCTGAATATGTCGATGCCCCGGTATTATTGGTTAACTCATCACCGCTGTCCCGCAAGTTACTCCTTTTCCGGCTTCCCGCAGGTATCATCCAGGCTTTGCGGAAATCACCGGTCTCATTCCAACTGCTCTGGGTCACAAGCATCTCATGCAATTCGTTGAGATGAATACTGTACTCTTCGTACATATCAATCTTTTCAATATGAGACCAAAGTCGCTCCACAATCGGATAAAAATATTCCTTGTTGCCCTGATAGAAAGCTTGCTGGGCTTCAGGAGTATTGAGGTAGTTGTAGGGCAGCCAGGGGTAGCGGCTGATCACTATTTTAGCCAGGCACAATATCGCCAGGGTTATGTTTTGAGACACCAGCCAGCTGCCCGGCGTTCGATACTCAAATCCCCCGTATTCCTTTGTTCTATAGTCACCCAAACGACCGTACCTTTTCCGGCGCCGTGAGGCCGGGACCGGATTCTCTATCAAAAATATTGGAAGTCCGACAAAGTTGTCCAGAGCCCTTAATATTGAGGCGTTTACCTTAATATTGCTGAAATGAATATGCCCTCCTATGGAAAATCCTCCACCCGGCTGGCTTCCTGCTGCCCACCGCACCCCTCTATAAGGAGCCATCTGATTGGCCATGTGCAGGGCCTGTTTGATGTTTGCGGTAAGAATTATGGGAGAATAATCAGGCCTGGGTCTTACTTCCGCAACTGGACGCTGAGTTCGATTGGGCATACGTATATTGTCACAGCCGACCATACCTTCCCGTGGAAAGTGATTCGATGCAGAAACGATCTTTCCGGTACGGGAGTTAAACATCATAAACTCAGGATCCGCACCCATTTTGATGTCCTTCTGCATAACCCTCTGATCCTGGCTCGACAAATCAGTGATTTTTTGAACTATCAGATCGACGTTTTTATCAGACAAATTAGGAGATGGGTTTATATAAAGGGCCTTATATCTGCGCCTAGCTGTATAGGCAATTGTTACTACAGCTAGATCAAGGCCGAGGAAATATAGGATTCTCCTGGCCTGATCGGCCACCTTTTGATTATCCCTTTCCCGGAGGGTCTTGGTTTTACCCCTTTCATTGGCGCCAGACCATACCTTCAATGATATACAGGTAAATCCCCATAATATAACTTCATACGTCTTTATAACTGACTCTTCAACCTGTGAATTGCAGGCAATACTGTTTATATTCAAAACAGAGCAATATTTTTCGGAATCTTGCGCATTCTCAATAGCTCTTTGGGGGTTTAGCACTCTAACCGGTCCGTTTATTTCCTTGTTTAGACTAATATTTATATAAGGTTCATCATTTATATCAAATTGCTCATATTCAGCGTTTTCAAAAATTGTTTTGATTTTTTCAAAGAGCCTAAGTCCACAATCGTTTAGCTGGTAATTAATTTTTAATTCCAAAGACCATTCATTCCTTTCGTTCTCTTTGTGTTACTTGCACAAAAAATGAAATAGTCAACCAGTGTCTGAGTGTGAACCTTTCGTATTGCATCTTCATCAAAGCTAGCGGGTTTCGAATTGACCTCTATAAGCCAAAGTTTACCATTGTTATCAATTCCTATGTCCATAGAGAGTATGGCAAGTTCGAGTTTTAATCCTTTCTCCAGTGCCTCAGGCACAACGCCGGTAATGTAGAGCAATTGTTTATTTATGTCATTATTTATTGAGAACGATTCTTTAAAGGCTTCATTTATAACGGAATCAAAGGCTTTGGCGGTCCCCCCGTTGGGAACGTGAGTTACAATTCGATTGGGCCCTGCCACTCTAGCCCCTACTCCGGTAAGCATCCATTTACCATGTGCATCTTTTTGCACCTGGACTCTTAAATCAAAGGGTCTTCCACGATAGGTCGCAAGAGGTATAGCTTTTTGAACCAGATAACGCATCGGTTTCAACCCATACTGCTTCATTTTTAAATGGGCCTGGGTGAGATTGGGATGATAATCGGAGTAAGCCTTTGCTGCATGCTGCACGTAGTAGGTACCTGATGCTCCTCTTCCCAGTTTGATGATTCCCTTGCCCCGTGAGTTGGCAATCGGTTTTAAATATATCGTTCCATATTTTCCCAGGAAATATTTCAGGCTATTTGTGTTGTAGAGGGCTGTTTCCGGAATGATCCCCGCAGTGGACGGGTTTTTCTTGAGTACGCGATATACTTCCAATTTGTTTAGAAAACGAGTATTAAATACGTTTACACCTGGAACGGTTTCAAAGATCTTAAGAACCCGTTTTACATCCTTACCGTTTTCTATGACTCGATAGCGTATCCGATTATACACTACATCGGGAAAGGGAAAGGTTGATGAGTAGAATTTTCCCAGCCTGTCTATCGAATGACCTTTTATTGTTTTGTTCTTTATATTTACCCCTTCTGGATAGAATTCAAAAAGAAAGACACCCTGATTCCGAGCTGCACTAAACATTTCTTTAAATATCTTGGCATTCTTTCCGGCCGGATAAATAGCATGTTTATCCCGGTTGGTCAAAATTCCCACCAGTGGTCCTAAACGTATGTTGTTTTCGTAGTATTGAAAAACACGGTATCTACCCGGGGGAACTCCAAGCTTTTTACCCCAAATATTGTTTAAGATCGCCCGCTTTCCGCCATCATTTAACTCACATTTGATCTGAGTCTGGATCGCCCTGTTTCCGACCCATACTAAATAATGGTCATTCTTTAGTTCATTGCATTTTGGACACTGCATCAAGAGAAATGAACGTTCGGTGGGATCCTGCCGCATATAGGACTCCTTGTTGCTTTTTTAATGCATAATATGAGTATATTTCTCAGTAGGTGTCGCCCCGGCAAGACAAACAAGTACTTTGTTAATCCTAATTAAATTTGTATGTAAAATTGCCTATACATTGAACCGGAAATGTACGATATCTCCGTCTTTCACCAGGTACTCCTTGCCTTCAAGACGGACCAGTCCCTTCTCCTTAAGTGCAGGCACACTGCCCAATTCTTTATAATCGTCAAAAGTGAACACTTCAGCTCGGATAAAACCCCGTTCTATATCGGAATGGATCTTTCCCGCGGCCTTGCGGGCAACGGTCCCCGCCTCTATTGTCCAGGCCTTTACTTCATCTTCACCCACTGTAAAGAACGAAATTAGACCCAAGAGTTGATACATGTTGCGCGCTATCTTGACCATGCCTGGTTCCTTAATATTCAATTCTTCCATAAACATTTCACGATCTTCACCTTGAAGGAGGCTTATCTCTCTCTCGATATCGGCTGATATTTCGGCAACTGGTATGCCCAGTTTTTCAGCGTGTTGAAACAACTTGCCCCGGTCCTGGTAATCAGGTAATTCTATCTTATCTTCTGACAAATTTACGCATATAAACAAAGGTTTACTGGTCAAAAATTGGTAGCTTTGCAGTATTTCGCGGGCTTTATCGTCCAATTCGCCTGGAGATATGGGTATTTCGTTTTCGAGCTGACTCCTGAGCTTTTCAAATAATTGCAGTTCCTCAAGCATCTGATTCTTCTTTTTACTGCTGTTTATCCTCTCGATCCGCTTTTCAACTAAATCCAGGTCGGCCAGGATAAGTTCGTAATGCACTGCTTCTATTTCCTTCATCGGATTTATATCATCCATCAAACTGGCAACTTGTTCATTGTTGAAGGCCCGCACTACATGCAAAAGTGCATCAGCCCTGCGCACCGCCTCCAGGAAGTTGCTAGAAGCTTTATCGGAACCGGGGACCAGTCCGGGTACGTCTATTACCTCCAATTGTGCATAGGTGGTCTTTTTAGGCTTATAGGCCCGAGAAAGGAAGTCTATGCGTTCATCGGGTATCCTGGCCATTGCCGAATGGGCTTTCCCCGGTACCGGATCTTTGATTTTACTCTCAGTCAATAATTCGAAAATGGTTGTTTTTCCAACCTGCGGAAGACCTATTATACCTAACTGCATCTTACTCTTTCCTTTCTTTTGTGCTCTATTGCATTTTTAGAGACAGAACGGGTTAGCAACTACTAGTTTACATAATATTTATTATTGTCGCTAAATCCTCTTATAGCCATCAATAATAAACGGCAGGTTCGCCTGCGCGATCCCACCGTAATCGAACCCTGTTTTACTTAAGTGATATCTCGGACACGGAGATGATAATAAAAATTCCCGTAACCATGATTCCCAAAACCAAAAGGAAATACCCTCCGTTGGGACTGAAATGAAAGAGGCGATTGGCGTTGCCCAGGGTAAAAAAGAAGAGACAAACGGCCAACACCAGGAGCAGAATAATAATCTTGTAAGTCGGATCAACCCCAGACCAGGGGAAGAAAATACCCAGGTAAACGGCATAGCACAAAAGGAATCCGATATTGAGGCGCAGCAGGAGTCTATAAAAGCCATCCTTGAGCGGACTCTGGCCTTTAATCTCCTCGGGCAGTTCATCCATGTTTACAACTTCTATCTCTTTTCCGGCTTTTCTCGCAACCTCAGTTATAAAATTGGGGTCCTTTGGAGTTAAACCAAAAATGCCTTTCCCGCTCTTTATATATACAAAGCCCTCCCGGTATCTTGTCCCGAACATACGAACCGGGCCAAGTCCTTTAACCTGGTACAGCCCGGCGATATATCCCGACCAGCTGGCTCCGAAAATAGCATACAGGTTGCTTTCACCCTTTATATCTTTTACCTCGCTTACATCTTCCCAGGGAACCGTCATGGTGGTCAGCCCCCAGTGTACGACCAACTGCTTTTCTTCAATGGTATAGGCCTGGTTGAAAGAACCTATGAGAAAGAAGATAAAACCGATTAAAACTAAAATAACCGGTATATAAAGCATTACTTTGAGGGTCAGGTCTTCCGGGCGCCCTAAAGAATAGCCAATGCCCCAAATACAGAAAGTAAATATTAATCCGCCAACAATAAGTCCAGTCCATGGTGCATATGACTTTTTGGTACTGTATTCCATTACAACCCCTCCGATGCCTGAAATTTTTTCCCCTTATTCATTGGTGTAGTCATAAAAACCTTTTCCACTCTTGCGTCCCAGATAACCCGCCCTGACCATTGACAGCAGATAAGTGGAAGGCCGGTATTTTTGGTCTCTAAATTCTTCATAAAAGGATAGAATGACTGATTGAATGTTGTCCAAACCAAGTGCATCAGCCATTTCCAGAGGGCCGAACGGCATTCCCGCCCCGTACTTTAACGCAGTGTCAATGTCATCGCGGCTGGCTATTCCTTCACCGAGTACAAATATAGCTTCATTTATAAAGGGTATTAATATACGGTTCACAATAAACCCGGGGCTTTCTCTTTGAACCAGAACTGATACTTTGTCGATCTGTTTTACAAAGTCCTGGGCGGCGTCAATCGTTTCCTGAGAAGTATCCAGGCCCTTTATCAATTCAACCAGCTTTACCACCGGAGCCGGATTGTGGAAATGCATCCCTAAAATGCGATCTTGGCGTCTGGTAGCCGACGCTATTTCGTTGATCGATAGTGAAGACGTATTGGTGGCTAAAATGGCATGGGGTGCGCATATGCTGTCCAATTCAGCGAATAATTGTTTCTTGACGGCCATGTTTTCTACCACCGACTCGATGACCAAATCCGCAGAACGCACCTTGCTTAAATCAGTAGTGCCATGAATCTGCCCCATTATCTGTTCCTTTTGTGCTACCGTCAATTCACCGTCTTCAATAGAACGATTTAGCTTCTTATCGATAAGGTTCAATCCGTCTTTGACCAGTTTGGTTTGCAGGTCGCGCAGTATTACCTGAAAGCCACCCCGGGCTGCCACCTGGGCAATGCCTGCCCCCATTTTACCCGCACCGAGAACTGCTACTGTCTTCACCTAAAAACGCCTCCAAGTTTATTTCGCTACTTTACTTTAGTTGTCTCCAAAGGTAATTCCTATCGAGCGAGCCGCCCTGATCATTGAGTCATCGGATGGAACGCGGCGAATATCCTTGATAGCTTCTTCTATGGGAACGGTTGTAATATCTGATCCCTGCAGACTTACCATCACTCCCGATTTACCCTCCATCAACGCGTGCACCGCGCCCGCTCCGTATCTGGTGCCCAGGATCCGGTCATATGGTATAGGCTGCCCGCCCCTTTGCAGGTGCCCTAAAATAGTGACCCGGATCTCCACGTCTTTCAACCGGCCGGCTATTTCTTCCGCCACTTTTTGTCCGATACCGCCTAAACGAATCGGGTCATGGCTGGTCGGAACCAGATTTTGTACCACCATTTCCCCGTTTTCAGGGAAAGCCCCTTCTGCGACAACGATTATGCTAAATTTCTTGCCCTGGCGGTAGCGCTGGGAGATCTTTTTGATTATCGAATCAATGCGATAGGGAATTTCTGGAATCAGAATAACGTCGGCACTTCCAGAAATGCCGGCGTTTAAGGCAATCCAACCGGAATAACGCCCCATGACCTCCAGGATCATTACCCGGTGATGCGATTCGGCTGTTGTATGAAGGCGGTCCAGGGCCTCGGAAGCAGTATTTACCGCTGTGTTAAATCCAAAGGTAACCTCGGTGGCCATCAAATCATTATCGATGGTTTTGGGAACTCCGATAAGTCGTACTCCCTTTTGGCCGAACTGGTGGGCAATATGCAGACTGCCATCACCGCCGATAACCACCAGGGCATCCAATCCCAGGTTCTGCAGGTTGTTTATAGCCCGGTCCGACTCGTCCACTGGTTCTTGCCCAGCCCGTCCTGAATAGAAGTTAAACGGATTGTCGCGGTTGGTTGTTCCCAGTATGGTTCCTCCGGTATGGGCAATACCTGAAACCGTTTTAAGGTCAAGCGTCATGTAATTGTTCTCAACCAGTCCTCTAAAACCATCAACAAATCCAACTACGTCCAGATTGTAATCTAGAATAGCCGTTTTGGTGACGGCGCGGATCACTGAATTCAGGCCCGGGCAGTCTCCTCCCCCGGTCAGTACTCCGATATGTTTTATTGCTTCCACGTTTTACCCTCCTGATCATAGAATGTGAAACAAGAGGGTGGGACGGCCCACCCTTGATACTGGTACTCATATTTATTCTGCACTTAATTATGCTTTTCCTGTCAACTTGCGGGCTTTTCTTCCATGGTTACCGAAAAGCTTAGCTGCTCGGTGCCCCGGACGATATTCAGGTTCACCCGTTCGCCGGGTTTTTTGTTCTTAAAAATGGCCTGAAAATCGTCGGCCGTTTTCAAAGCGGTATTATCCATGGTCAGGATGACATCATATTTCTTGATTCCCGCTTTATCCGCCGGGCTGTCAGGCACTACCTGCACCACCAGAACCCCCTGGTTGGGTACTCCCAGGTACCTGGCCAGGTTTTCATCCATATTGTTAATATATACTCCTATATAGCCCCGGTCGATCTTGCCTTGATTGATGAGTTCCTCCAGTACATCCTTGGCAGTATTGATGGAAATGGCAAATCCAATTCCCTGGGCGCTAACGTTTACGGCCGTATTTATACCTATCACTTCACCCTGGGTATTGAGCAGGGGCCCGCCGCTGTTGCCGGGATTAATGGCGGCATCGGTCTGAATAAGATTTCTATAGGTGCGGTTTTCTATTTTCATCGGCCTTCCTTTGGCGCTTATTACCCCGGCGGTTACCGTATGATCAAGCCCATAAGGATTACCGATGGCCACAACCCATTCCCCAACCCTTATCTTATCCGAGTTGCCCAGGGTTAAAGCGGGGAACTGCTGCGCCGCGTCAATCTTTATTATCGCCAGGTCCAGCTCCTGGTCCTGACCGATTATTTTTCCGCTGTATTTTTTATTTCCGCTAAAGGTAATGGTTATTTCGCTGGCACCGTCGACCACATGCTGGTTGGTCAAGACCAAACCCTGGGGGTCGATTACAAAACCGGTTCCGATGGAGCTCTGCATATCTTCCCTGGGCCTCATCATATTGTCATCGAAAAAGTCTTTGAAAAAGGGATCGTTGTATATCACCTCAAATGTCGTATTGGAGGGTGCTTTGGTCTCAATATTGACTATTGCCGAACTGACTCTGTCAACCACGTCGGCAATGTTGCTGGTTCCAGCCAAAATGTTGTTGTCCGCCTGAACTAGATTTATCGTAGTATCTGGCGTCTTTTGGTCTATTTTTATCTCATACCGGTTGTTTAAGAAAAGCACTGCTAAACCCAGGGATACCAGAACCAGAGAGGCAGCAAATATTTTCAACCGTTTGATTTTGACTTTCTCCATAGTATCCCCTCCCCTCATCAATAAACCTCATTGTAACTAATAGTAGCATCAAGCCTGTCCCAAGAAAAGCCAATAAATTGTCGGGCCTTGCCGTATAAACACGGTAAAAATTTAATTTTGGGGTTTGCGACCAAATCCGGCTAAAAATGCGGCATATTCCAGGGGTCTTCGAAAGGTATTCTTCATTATCGCCTGTGAATACTCGGTTTCGGTAGTTTTGCGCGGCTTTGAATTTACTTCAATCAACCAGGGGTGGCCGTTTTTATCGATCCCCAGATCCAATCCCAATTCCCCCCACAGGTCGCCGTTTCTCTCCATGGTGTTGGCTACTTTTAAGCACAATTCCTTAATTTCACGGTTTTTGGCCTCTATCTGCTCCTTGGAAAAAATAACATTAAACACCCGCCGGCTGGGGACCGCTTCGCCTCCCCGGGCCATATTGGCTACCGCGCTGCCCGGCGGGGCCACTCGGGCAAATTTTTTACCAATCTGCCACTCCCCTTTACTATTTTTTTGATATATTATGCGCAGATCGAAGTTGCAGCCTTTATAGGTAGCCAGGTTGAGACCCTGCTGGACGATATACGACCTGTCTTGACGAAACTCCCGAGTCTTTTTCAGCAGATCGGCCGGATTCTCAGCCTGACCACGGCGTCTGCCTCCCCCATAGCTCATATATTGGAGCATCCCCGAAGGCAGGGTCTTTACCTTGATTATACCGGAACCCAGGCTTCCATTGGCCGGCTTTAAGTAAACCTCGGGGTACATTGACAGCAATAGCTCCAGATTGACTTCGTTGAGTATCCTGGTATGTGGAAGATAGGGCTTAAGGCCGGGATGGGAATTTAATATCTGATGGACCTTCCATTTATTTAAAAAGGCCGGATTGAAATAGTGCAGGTAGGGCAGCCGTTTGAGCCGGGCTTTCATATACTTGGTTCTTTCCCGGCCTTCGCCAATTCGTGAACCGATCCGATCGTATACCACGTCGGGCAGTGGATATATCCCTGAAATCCAGTAGCCTTTTCCATTCTTGGAGACAACGTAATTGCATCCTCGAACGGTTAGTTTTCCCCAATCAATAGAGCCCGGGGTAAAGACATAGACCTGGCCCGCAATTTTACGCCCCATCTGGCTCAACATTATCAATTCGGCCTGCAGGCTTTTCGGATCATACTGCGGCCGATTGGGCAGCCCGGACGACAAAATGCCAATGGTGGGGCCAAAGTGAATTATATTCTCATCGGGCTGGTACCTGACCGGCAGGCTTTTTCTTTTGTTGATATATAGAGCCTTACGCAGGTCGGGCGAGAGGATATAGGAGCTGCGCTGTCCATTGCCGATCACCAGTTCGGTGTTTACTACGATTGCACCAACCCGCACCCTTAGCGATTGGCAGCCGGGCGGGACCAGCAACCTGGCGGCCAACCCGGGTGATATTATAATCTTCCCCTTTATTTCCACAGCATTACCTCTTTTTCAGTATCCTTCGGCCTTAAAATCGGTAACTTGGACTTTTTTTGGTTCAACTTGCCTGTATTTGTTTTATCAAGGTTTGCTTGCTCTCGGCATGGAAAATATATAAGATATCATATGAGTCCTTAACATACTTTGTTATCATTTGTAACACAGCATGTTAAGCTGGTGGTAGGCTTAACAACTTAAGCGGAGGATGCCATGATAATGGTCAGCGCCTGCCTTTTCGGTGTCAACTGTAAATACAACGGGAAAAACAATTATAATCCCCGACTTTGTAGAGCCTTGCAGGGGCAGGAAATCCTTCTTTTCTGCCCGGAACAAGCCGGGGAGCTTCCGGCTCCCCGACCGCCGGCCGAGATTCAAGGCGGAGACGGGCAGGCGGTATTGAAGGGTGAAGCCAGGGTTGTAAATAAAAATGGCGAAGACCTGACCCGCTGTTTTATAAAGGGAGCAGAAGAGATAATCCGGCTGGCTAAAGAATTTAAGCCCGGTCTGGTCATATTAAAAAGCCGCAGTCCATCCTGCGGGGTTGGACAGGTTTATGACGGGAGCTTTTCTTCCCATTTGCGCGCTGGCGACGGCGTTGCCAGCGCATTATTGAGGAAATTGGGTATTCCTGTTATGTCTGATGAAGAATTTATGGGTCGGAGGGATTTGAACCAATGAAGGCAATATCTCTATTCTCAGGTGGCCTCGATTCACAGCTGGCGGTCTGCCTGCTCAAAGAACAGGGACTGGAAGTCATCGCTATGAATTTTGCGACTCCCTTCTTTGGAGCCACTCAGAAAACCTATCAGGCCGCCCAGGACCTGCAGGTGGAGCTTATGACCATTGACATCAGCGATGTTTATATGGATAAAGTGCTGCGCAATCCGGTTTATGGTTACGGCAAAAACATAAATCCTTGTATAGACTGTCATGCCTTTATGCTAAAGACTGCCGGCCAGTACATGGAAAGCCTCGGAGCCTCCTTCCTGGCTACCGGTGAGGTCCTGGGGCAGCGCCCCATGAGCCAGAACAAATCAGCTCTCCAGGCGGTAGAAAAGCTGTCTGGAATGCGCGGCTTGATTGTAAGGCCGCTATCCGGTCGTCTGCTGCCCTCCACCATCCCGGAAAATGAGGGTTGGATCGACCGGGAGAAAATGCAGGACATCAGCGGCCGCAGCCGCAAACCGCAGATGGAACTGGCTGAATATTACAAAATCACCGACTATCCCAGTCCGGCTGGTGGGTGTCTCTTGACCGACCAGAATTTTGCCCGCCGTTTGTTTGACCTTTTAGATAAAAACCCGGCACCTGGTCTTGATGAAATAGAGATCCTCAAACTGGGGCGCCATTTCCAAATGGAGCCGGAAGTGCTTCTGGTTATCGGACGAAATCACAGTGAGAATGAGCAGCTCAAGAAGCTGAGCAGACCGGGCGACCTCCTGTTAAAGGTGGCCGATCGCCCCGGACCGCTGGCCTTGATTCGTGGAAAGGATGTTGTGGAAGAACCGCAGCTGCAGTTTGCCGCATCCCTGGTGGCGCGCTACAGCGACGCCAAGAATGAAGCGCTGGCCCCGGTTAAAATGATGGAGTTTGACGAAACCGAAAAACAGATAATCCAGGTGGCTCCGGCTCCCCAGTCCTAAAACGGCGCTTTTAATCCGTAAACAATGATTGATCAACCTGATCAAATAGGGCCCGGTAACCGGCTTCGCTGGGATGAGCGCCATCGGCCAGTACAAGCTCGAGCCGCAGCCCTCCCTCCCGGTCTAAAAAGGCCCGGTCAAATTCGATCAAGGCCAGGTTTTTCTGCGCTGCATATTCCCGGTACCAGCTGCGCAGCCTGACCAGGAGCTTCTCAAGATAAGCGCTGTCTACGGCGGTGGGCTGACCTAATATTACGGTTATTCCTGCCGCTTCGGCCTTTTCCACCATCTCCCCGATATTCCAGGTTATGCGGTCAAAGGATTCCCCGCATATAATATCATTGATGCATCCCGACAAAACCAGGTGGCTCGGTTTATAGGCCAGCACATCCCGCGATAAGCGCCGCAGCATGCCGCTGGTGGTGTCGCCGTTTATCCCGCGGTTTATAAACTCAATCCCCGTAGCCCGAGCCAGCATTTCCACCCAGGAATAATGGGGACCGAAGGGAAACCCCCAGGTAATGCTGTCACCCAGGCATACAACCTTTTTTGCTGCCATTACTTCTCCCCTACCCTGCTGTACTTTGCTCCAATCTGGCCAAAATTTCATTCAATTTATTAATATTTTCTCCATAAGCAGCCCAGTTGCCCTGCTTGAGCATTTCCATAGCCGTATCATAATACTGCCGGGCCTGTTTTATGAGCTCCTTGCTTGAAGCCTTTTGTTCAGGCTGCCCGGCCTCGGTAGGCGTCTGGGCAGGAATTTTGGCTCCCTGCCCAAAGAGGCGCACCAGCGCGTCCTGCAGGTTGCTCTCCATTACGATCTTATCCCCATAGCCCACGATGACCCTCTTAAATTCAGGCATCTGGCTGTTTTCGGCCTGTAAATAGAGCGGTTCGATATATAGAATCGAATTGTTCATCGGTATGACCAGGATTCCACCCCGCAATACCCGGGAACCGACCTGGTTCCACAGAGTCAGCTGCTGGGATATGACCGTATCCTGGTTTATACGCGCATCAACCTGCTCGGGTCCGAAAATAGTCTCCTGTTTGGGGAAGTTGTAAACCATTATTTTTCCGTAATTGGCTCCATCCATGCGCACCCCCATCCAGGCCACCATGTTCAGACGCCCTTTGGGAGTGAAGGGAAGTATCATTACATATTCCGCGTTGGCTTCACCCGGCAGCCGCATCAACAGGTAGTAGGGCTCAACCGCACTCGGTTTGTTTTCAACCAGCTGGTTTGGAACCACCCAGGCATCTTCCTTATTGTAAAAAACGTAAGGGTCCGTCATATGGAAGGTGCTGTACATCTGCGATTGAATCTTGAAAAGATCCTCCGGATAGCGTACATGGGAGCGTAGTCCCTCCGGCATTTCGGATATCGGTTTGTATAAACCCGGAAATATGGCCGCATAGGTTTTTATCAGGGGGTCATTGTCATCGGTTTGGTAAAAGGTCATCTCACCAGTGTAAGCATCGGTGACTATCTTGACCGAATTCCTGATATAATTGCTGCCCGCCTGATCAAACGGCTGGGAATAGGGATAGCGGCTGGTCAGGGTGTAGGCGTCCAGAATCCAAAATAGACGGCCCTCCGGCCCAATCACAATATAGGGATCCGAATCATATCTTAAATATGGGGCCACCTTTTGGATGCGCTGTTTTACGTTGCGGTTCATCAACAGCTGGCTTTCCGAGCCGACATCATTGGAAAGGAGCAGCTTGTAGTCCTTCAGCGCCCAGGCAAAGCTGAGCCGCCGGGCATAGGAACCGATCTTAATGCCGTTATTGCCCTGATAGGTTGTATATACGTTTTGATCCCCGGATGGATAATCGAACTCCTTTTGGTTGGTATTGACCAGAACATAGGAATCAGTCTTTTCCCCAAAATAGATCTCCGGCCGGTTGACTACTAGATCGCTGCTGGAGCGGGGCGGAATGTCTTTAATAAAGAAACTGGGGAAGCCCTCCTGGGCCACTTCGTTAACCGGACTGGCCACAACCCCGTAGCCATGGGTGTACATCAGGCGCTGGTTGACCCAGGTTTGAGCCTGGGGCTGTAGCTGATTCGGATCCATTTCCCGGACCGCCAGCATCACCTGCCGGTATTTGCCCCCTACCGTATAGCGATCCACGTCTACATCGTCAAACACGTAATAGCTTCTCAGTTGCTGCAGGTTCTGGTAGGTGGTTTTCAATGGCCTCCAATCCCAGAGGCGAATGTTTTCCAGGGTGCTGCGATTGGCTGGATCGGCGATATTTAAATCATAGGCAATATTGAACTGTTTGCTGTCCGCACCGTCCAGGTTATAGGCCTGGCGCGTAAACTTGATGGAGTTTTCTATATAAGGCTTTTCTTTGTTGAATTCATCAGGTTGAACCACAAATTTGTGGACAAAACCGGGATACAGACCCTGCATAACAACTGCCACCAGAACCCAGGCCCCGGCTGCGTATATGATCCACTTAAAACGCTTAATGAAGATGTTTACAAGGATCACACCGGCTATTACGATGGAAAGAACCAGCATGGCCTTGTAGGCTACCAGGCGGGCATAAATATCCGTGTAGGCCGCGCCGTAAATTACCCCCGAGGATGAAAAGAGGATGTCAAAGGTCGACAGCCAGTAATTCCAGGCCTTAACCGCGAAAAACAGAGCCAGCAATACCGCGATATGGCCTTTGGGCACCGAAAACTGCTGCCAGTTGCCGCCTATCAGCGAAGCCGAAGCCCCTATGGCATAGCATACTATTACGGTTATCAGCAGCAGGACCAGGGCGCTTATCAATATCCCGCAGACGTAGTCGTAGAAGTTCAGATTGAAGAAATAAAAACCCAGGTCGCGGCCAAATACGGGATCAGCCACACCTACCGAAACCCGGTGAATGAATTGCTGCACAACCAGCCAATCTCCAAAGGATCCTGTGCTTACTAAGAAGGCCCCTATCAAACTGAGTCCGATAAAGATCCAGCGGCCCCAGGGTCCCTGGAGGAAATTATCTAAAAAATTGCGGGCCGGGTTCATGAAGATGATCTCCCGTCCATCCTCGGTAATCCGCGAAGGCCGCTCGGGATTGCTCTTCAGGTGTCTTTTTATAATCAGTAAATTTACATAAAAGAGTAAAAAGGTGAATACAAAGACAACCGCCCATAAGACGATCTGGTTTATCCAGGTGGTAGTAAACACTGAAGCCAGATTTATTGATTTGAACCATAGCCAGTCCATGTATATGCTAGCCGTAAGGGAGAATACCGCAATGATCAACAGGAGAATTACCAACCGCCCGGTGGCGGTTCTAGGATCGATCCACTTTGGCAAGGTTCATACCTCCTCTTTTCACTAAGAACTTAACGACCATTCTAATATACCTATTATAAAGCCAACCGCATCCAATGGAGCAGAATGGCACCTAATCCTGCTAGTAGTCTGTAACACCTAAAAGTTTAGTTTATCCACCGAGGAAAATTCTCGCAGGGTGAGGCGGACAGCGGCTCCTTGCCGTCCTGGCACCGGCAGCTCCTTGCCATCCTGGCACTGCTGCACTAGTTCGTCCATGAACGTCGCCGCATTAGCCCGTCAGTGGGCGTCAGCTCCTTGGCGTCCTGCCATCGCTGCATTATCCCGTCCGTGGGCGTCACGGAAAGAGTAATACTGGACGTATTGCGATTGACGACAACAAAGCCCTGCGGAAATTTGGCCGGCGGGAACTAAAGTTTTAGATGTTACAGACTACTAATCCATTATAGCAGATTTATTGGGATATACTGAAAAAGCGCCCGGCTTTTGATGGACAAAAAAACGACTTGTGACTTAAGGTTTAATAAACCTCAATCACAAGACGTCTTAAGTTTCTAATTATTTGCCTTTTTTCTTTCGTTCCTGGCTTTGCTGAATGATATCAGCCGCAGAATTCTCCTCAACCAGGGTTAAAGCCCACTCCAGCCTCTTTATCACCTCATCGGTAGAACCTTTGCCGGTGTAAATGAGGGGCTGGCAGGATAAAGTCTCCAGAAACACCGCCATATCAAATATTATTTCTTCCAAATTGCGAAGGGATTCCTTCAACCGGATCATGTCACCCTGTTCAAAATAGGCTCTTAATTCGGCGACTTTTTCGGCTAGATCGCTTACATTATCAGCAATTATGCCGGCCGGTAAAAATAGGCTCATGGCTGCTTTCACTCCGATAGTAAATTATACTTTAAGATTATAACCCCATTATTTCTCAAGCGCCAGCTTTACCAGTTCGTCAACCAGTTCTTCAAAGCTCTGTCCAACTGCCCGGGCGGCATCGGGAACCAGACTGGTGGACGTCATCCCCGGTATGGTGTTTATCTCAAGGATATAAGGATTTTCATCCTGGTCTGCCATAACATCGATCCGCGAAACTCCCCGGCATCCGGTAGCTTTATAAGCCTCCGCGCAAATGGTTTCCACCTTCTGTTTTAAGCTCTCACTGATGCGGGCCGGAATAATATGATGGGACATCCCCGGGGTGTACTTGGACTCATAGTCATAAAACTCATTTTCCGCAGTTATTTCAATAATGGGATAAACCCTGGGCTTGTCATTTCCTACCACCGTCACCGTTAATTGAATGCCGGCGATAAATTTTTCTATTACTACCTCATTGTCCAATTTAAAGGCATCCTCAATGGCCTCCAATATTTTATCGGCCGATTGTACAATATAGGTACCAATGCTGGAGCCCTGGCTGGCCGATTTTACTACTAACGGGAGCCCCAATCTCTCAACCAGGGTATCCACCACCAGGGCGTCACGGTCAAAACAGCTCTTTCTCAAGGTTATGAAATCAGCGGTCGGGAGCCCCTCATAGGCCAGCAGCTTCTTGGTCAATATTTTGTTCATACAGATCGCACTGGCCGCCAACCCCGGACCAGTGTAGGGTATGTTCAGAAGATCAAGATAGCCCTGTACGGTTCCGTCTTCGCCGTTTTTACCGTGCAGAGCCAGATAAACCACATCGGGACGAGCTTTGGGAATTTCACCCAGGTTTTCGGGCTGTAGATCCAGGGTCTCAACTTCATAACCCTTGCTTCGTAAAGCCTCGCTCACCGCCTGGCCGCTTCTTAAAGAAACTTCTCTTTCTGTCGAAGTCCCGCCCATCAATACCATTACTTTCATATCGATTATTCACCGCCTAACTTATTCTCCCCTTATTAGGGCATAAAGCATTCTATCAATCACTACACTAATTAATACTAGACCCTGATTACAAATATTTCATATTTTCCTCAATATCTTGTTCCTCTTATATATGATAATCCTGTATCTTGCGTATGCAAAGTCTTAAAGTCTTATAAAAAATATGATTGACAGAACATCTGTTCCCGCTTATAATTTCTTTAATAGAACACTTGTTCCGTGCGAAAGGGTGATATGTATGTTCGCTGGTTTAAGTAAAAAGGATTTTGTTCAGAGCCTATTCGGTGCTACCGGCATATTTGTAGTTGCCTATTTCTTATCTGCATTGCTCCTGGGTATTCGGTAATAAAGTGCCTGAACTGGCAGCTCAGCCTGGAGACTTAAAACGTCAAAATTACGCTACCTCCGGCTTGATGCCCTCTGCTTTTTATGATAGAATAGTCAATGCTGAGAAGCTAAGAAACGCAGGGGAGTAGCTCAATTGGCAGAGCATCGGTCTCCAAAACCGAGGGCTGGGGGTTCGATTCCTCTCTCCCCTGCCATTAAGAAACAAAAAACCGCGCAGGTTTGCGCGGTTTTAATTTTGTTATTTCACCAGTAGCAGCAGATACGGGATTTTAGCTGATTGTCTTTGTATCGTTATTCCGATTTATGCCTTTGCAAAAAGAGCCTGACAATGGTTAATGCTGTTATCAATCGCCCTGCCTACGTTATCCATTTCGGTTAAGGTCTGCCTGTCCATACGATCTCGGGGCAGCTTTTCGATTTCATTTTTGGCGTTTTGAAGATGTGATATAGCGGCACTTATAACAACCCGGTCCATTTTCCTTACCTCCTTATGCAGTATATAAATTAGTCTCTCCAAATCACCCGGTTGTATGCCGAACCTAATTCAGGCTTACTAATTTCTTCATTTTTTTAAAAAAGCATATCCCAACCAAAATCACTGCCCTTTTGGGGCGTCATGAAATCCGACCGAAACTTGGTCCTCTTTCGCTACCGAAAACTGACTCGTTATATCTAAAATACTCAAGTTTATCTCTTCCCTGACCTGCATGAAATCTTCCCAGCGGGTGTTAACCACAAAGCAGCGCACCAAAACCTCCAGTACGTCTTTGCCGATGGTGTTGAGCGCGACGACAACCGTATCCTGTTCAATCTCGGGATGCTGGTTCAATATGTCCCTGGTTTGCAGTACGATCTTCTCCACTTTGGGCCGCTCCATATCATGAGCCAGGGGGAGGGTGAATTCCAACCTGCGTTTGCCCATACGGGCATGGTTGGTAATCGGCTGGGCGGCCAGGGTTGAATTGGGCACGGTAATTAACGCCTGAGTGGTTGATCTTATTTTGGTGCTGCGAAAGGAAATATCCTCAACCGTTCCTTCCGCGCTGGGAGTTGAAATCCAATCTCCGATGAGAAAGGGCTTCTCCATAATTATCACGAGACCTGCCACCACATTGGCCAGGGCGTCCTTGGTGGCCAGAGCTACAGCCAGGCCTCCCAAACCTAGCCCGGCAATAAGTCCGTCGACCCTATATCCACATTCCTGAATGATGACCACTATAGCGATAGCCAGGATAAAAAAGCGGGTCAGCTTGGAGAAAAATGAAAGGATTATATTGTCCACCCGCAGCTTTTCCTGCATGCCTTCGGAAAACAGGGAATCGGTTCCAGCCAGATCGTAAATAACCCAGGCGGTTAAAACGATTGCCAGGATGCGAAAGCCTTTGAGCAAGGTGGCTTCAACCGCCGCAGACAAAGGTAAATACTGCATGGCAATATATAAACCGACCAGGACCAGAAACATCCGAAATGGTTTTTCCAGGGCCTTAATCAATTTCTGACCGGAAGGCGTCTTATTCCAATCAAAGATGCGGGAAAGCACCCGGGCTGCCAACCTGGCCAGGTAACCGCTCAAAAGCCAGAACAGCACAAATATTGCAAAGGCTATCAGTACAGGCTTTAAGGCGCTTACTGAAATTGATCCGGGAAAATTGTTGCCTGGCAGCCAGGGATATATTTCAGCCAACTTCAAGGATACCCACCCCTCTTTTCATAATCTACCCTAAAGTATTTGCTAAAAAAGCAGTCTAGTTTACTTTAATATTTATTATGTAAACTTCTCAATCGTCGCCTCTATTCTTTTCCCAAAATCAAATAACTTTTGCCGAATTTCTTATTTGCCGATCAAAAATTATTCAATTCCCTATTGAAAAGCCCGCCTCTGCAGGCGGGCTTTTTTTAAGTAGTTATATTTATTTCTCTTTTTCTTCCCTATCCTGTTTGGCCTTTTCAATAATCTTGTCAGCATATTGGGCCGGAACTTCTTCGTAATGCGAGAACTCCATTTTGAACTTGCCGCGGCCCTGGGTCATTGATTTCAGGTCAATGGTGTAGCGGGCCATTTCCGCCTGGGGCACCTGGGCCTTGACCAATTGCTTGCGGCCAGCCGGTTCCATGCCCAGCACCCGTCCCCGCTTGCTGTTAAGGTCGCCGATTATATCGCCCATGAAGTTCTCAGGGATCTCAATCTCAACATTCATAATAGGCTCCAATATTGCCGGTTTGGCCATTTCTAAACCCTTCTTATAAGAAAGCCGGGCGGCCAATTTGAAGGCCATTTCTGAGGAGTCAACTGAATGATAGGATCCATCATAGAGGGTAGCCTTGATATTGGTCACCGGGAATCCTGCCAGAACCCCTTCTTCCATAGCTTCAATCAAGCCTTTTTCAACTGCCGGGAAGTAGTTGCGGGGTACCGAACCTCCGAAAACGTTGTCTGCAAAAACAAACTTCTCGTCACAGGGTTCGAACTTGATCCATACGTGCCCATACTGACCATGGCCGCCGCTCTGCTTTTTGTGTTTACCTTCAGCTTCAACCGTCCCGCGGATGGTTTCCCGGTAAGGTATTTTCATCTCTTTGGACACAACATCTACGCCGAACTTCTTTTGCAGCCGTTCCACCAGAATTTCCACATGGGTGTCACCCATGGCGCTCAATATGGTCTGTTTGGTTTCAGCATTCTTTTCCACTTTTATCGTGGGATCTTCTTCAAGCAGCCTTTGCAAAGCCCCACTCAGTTTATCTTCATCGCCTTTACTCTTCGGCTCAATAGCCATATTTAGACTCGGCTTCGGAAATTCAAGAGCTGGCATGGCTTCTGCGCCTTTTACCGCCAGGGTGTCACCTGTGGTTGTAGCGGCCAATTTGGCCAGTGCCCCAATATCCCCAGCATTCAGCTCGGGAACCGGGCTCTGTTCTTTACCAACCATAACCAGAAGCTGACTTATCTTTTCATCCTTTTCTTTATTGACATTGTATATAACACTTTCAGACTTCATCTTGCCGGTAAACACCCTGAATACAGTCAGGCGGCCTACGTAAGGGTCGGCAATGGTCTTGAATACCTGGGCGCTTAAAGGCAGATTCTCGATGTCTTTGCCCTTTACCAGGGAATTGAAGGTCGGGTTGGGAGCACAATCCACGATAAAATCCATCAGGGGCTTTATGCCAATATTGTTAATGGCAGAACCGCAGAATACAAATACAGCCGAACCGTTGCAGGCGGCTTCTTTAATGCCCGCCAGTACTTCGGCATCGCTTAACTCTTCGCCTTCGAGATATTTGGTTAAAAGTTCGTCATTGGCTTCAGCCGCAGCTTCAATCAAGGCCTCCTTGTAGGTTTCTACATCATCTGCCATGTCCGCCGGAATGTCGGCTTCAGTTACCTTGCCGCTGCCTGCTTCAAACATTAATGCCTTCATTTTGATCAGGTCGACGACTCCTTTAAAGCCGGCTTCTTTGCCGATGGGAAGCTGCACGGGAACGATGTTGTTCGAAAATTTACTTTTTAAATCATCCAGGGATTTATAAAAATCGGCATTTTCACGTTCCATCTTGTTGATGAAAACCATTTTGGGGACGTCGGGATAGTCTTCCCAAACCACTTCGGTCTGCACTTCCACACCGGCCGATGCGGACATCAATACTACCATGGCGTCAGCCACCCGCATGCCTCCAACAACCTCAAAGTAAAAATCTGAATAACCGGGCGTGTCCAACAAGTTTATTTTATGATCCCGGTACTCACATGGTACCAGAGATGTGCTAATGGTAATCTTCTTACGAATTTCTTCCGGGTAAAAATCAGATACGGTATTTCCGTCATCTACTTTTCCCAGCCGCTTGGTAGCTCCAGTGTTAAACAGCATGGCTTCAGCCAGTGAAGTCTTTCCCGTCCCTCCGTGACCAACCAGAGCTATATTGCGTATACCAGCAGTCGGGTAAACCTTCATCGAACATCCTCCTTATACTTATACATAGCTGTAAAAATGGTACTATACTTTGGATTAAACGGCAAAGTATTTTTATTTTTTC
>JBDKUD010000201.1:0-3676 GCA_039679805.1 Syntrophomonas sp.
GCATCGGCAAAATTACCAGGCTCTTTTATGGTACCGCCATAGTTGGCCCGGACCGGTACCGCCAGAATCCTAAATTCCCGGCGCGGCTTGAAAGACACGCCATCCAGGGTTTTATCAACATCACCCAATCGAGCCACAAAACGATACGTCCCTTCCGCCCAATCCCCGCACTGCGACTTGTCATGGGGGATGAAAATGAAGGCGTTATTGGGATTGTCCTTTTTGGGGTTGGTTAGGGTCGTAACTTTGCTGCCGTCCCTATAAATATCCAATTCCAAGTTATTTACTTCGTCAACATTAAGTTCATCATGCAAAAAGACCTGTACAACGGTATCCTTGCCGCTTACGAAATCTGTGGCAGGATCGTAATCGTCATCACTTCGATACGCATAGCGCCCCAGGACTTGATTGGGCTGAATAGCTTTAACGCCGGGCTTGGGATTTATCTCCCAGCAGATGTTAAGATTACCATTCTCTTGGATGGTTAATCCTTGTTCGGGACTCTCTTGCCGGTATGTATAAGGATAGGTGACTTGTCCCTTCCCGTGATATTCGGTTCCGTCGAAGGTCAGCTCACCTTTCAGCAGACCCTCCTCCGGTAAGTGGTTCCATTCCAGTATCGCGTTGTCGGGGATGCTGGTGACTGGCCGATGGGTAACTTGCTCGGTAACGGTTTCCGTACTATCATAGCCCTTGGTTGTTCTGCTTATGGTGCCCGCAACCGCTGCATATTTATCCAGTGCCTCCGTACCGCCAAAAAAGACCTGGCCCAGCTCAAATTCATAACGCGGTTTTTCGCTGCTTCCGGCGGCAGCTGGATAGATGAAAACAGATCCGCTAATTACAGGGTCCTCATAGATTTCGCTTTTTGAGTTATAAGTCCAACTTCCGCTGTCATTATAGGTTACGGGAAAATAGATTAATTCACCTGTATCAGGATCGGACGTTTCGCCCCGTCGATAACCGGAGTAGGTGAGATTACCTCCTCCATTCACGGAAATTTTATTGTCTTCGGTAGAAACCATTAGGGGCCAACTTTCGATAGGAACGGGGGAGTTGCTGGGATATCTGGACAGGGCGGTTAATTGGGTGGTGCCTTCAATAGTGACATTAAAGTTCTCGGTTTCGTTATAGTTGTCGGATTGATGATTTTCCGCATCATTAAAGTTCTGCGTTTCAGTACGGGTCGCCGAGCAGGTTGCCTTTACCCACAGCTCCATTTCCTGAATAAAAAACTCATTGGTGGCAGCGTCTGCCGAGGGAGTAAAAGCAGGTGTACTGATACATAGACTGATCATTATAAAAATTGCAAGCAGCCGTTTCATATTCTCACTTCCTTTTGGTTATATATAGTTAGCTTAAATATAAACTAGTTTAATTAACAATTAAAGGGCATCACTTTAATATTAAACAGAAAAGGGAAAGGAAAATTTGCTTAGAAGTATATACTTAATATTATCTTTGGAGGCGGGATGGAGAACTGACTTTTTTATGGGAAGAAGTAGGGCACTGTTTCAAAAATGTATCGGCTAAAAAGGGAGGAGGTCAAAGTTGTCGCATAAATAGCAAATAATGTAAATGGAGCGACAAAATTGACACACATTTACCAGCAGCCTTCTATTAAGAAATCAAGAAAAAGATTTTTATAACGTCCCTATTAGGGGCGTTCTTTTTGTTTGAAAATAAAAGTTTATTTTATAGCAAAATGTTGGCACGCAAATTGCAATATAGAATGTTAAAAAACAAGTCATGCAAACAACCGGCCGGAAATAAAATGAGGAAAATGGGTTAGAAGGTGAGAAGGTTAAATTTCGCTGCAACAGAGTAGAGGGAAGAACAATAGCTGTTAAAAAATGAAAGGTAGATGATAGGTAATGATTGAAGCTAAGGAAATTCAAATAATGCAGCAAAAAGTTTTAATAAAATTAAACCCGGAATCTATAAAAATGCCCAAGTATCGGACCAAAGCTACTGGCGAAATAGCGAACTCAGTTGCTTGCCCGCGCGGTGTGGACGAGGTATATTCCCTGGGTGTCAGCATGCAGAATTATATAGGTGCTATATACCTTGAATTAACTGATCTGAGCAAGTTCCCTAAAAAAAATCTTTATACAGGTTTAGCCTTACACCAGTTAGGGGTAAAAAAGGAAATAGAGAAGCTTGGCAATTACAATTTGGATAGAATGTTGGAGTATTTCTATAATAACCGCGGACCTATTATGGAACCTCCGGTGTCTGAGGAATCAATCCGGGAAATACAGCCCGCTTTTGATAGGAACGTGGCTGCCTTCTTGACCCAGATAGATTTTCTGGTGAATAGGACTTTTAAGGGTGAAATGAGTCCCCGTGATTTAGATACTGAAATTAGTCGTCACATTGTTGCTATGTATACTGCCATGCGTAATTTGTTTCATGATGATGAAATGCAGCAGGCTTTTGATGAATTAATCAACGTCAGAATGAATATACCGGAAGACCAGTAACAAAGTAGTATATGGAAATGTAAATTTAAGAAGAAAGAGAGTGATATTATGTTGAGTAGAAAAGGTGTTATGGTACGTTATATTTTATGCTTATGTTTTTACCTTCTTTCAGGTACCCAGATAATTACTGGCGGTCTGGCTGCGATAAGCGGGGTTCTCGGAACTATCGAATTAGCCACTGCCTTGCTCAGATATTCTCCGGTTGGTGATATAATGGCTTGTTTGGATATAAAATTTGAACCACAAAAAATATTGGCAAATTACAGATTATCACACAGCTAAATATGCCAAAGCAATGCATAGTAAATAAGTGAACTTTTATGAACCAGGTTCATAGAAGTTCACTTTTTAATATTATTTTTGGTAAACTCCCACGAATCGGCACACATTTCCGTCAGGTCTCGGCTAGCTTCCCAACACAGCTCAATTTTGGCTTTCTGTGGGTTGGCGTAGCATTCTGCTATATCCCCGGCTCGGCGAGGAGCTATTTTATGGTTCACTTTTTGGCCGGTGGCCTTTTCAAAGGTGGTTACCATTTCGAGTACGCTGTAACCTTTACCGGTGCCCAGGTTATAGGCTTCTATACCTTTTGTCCGCATGATCTTTTCCAATGCTTTTATATGTCCCAGGCTAAGATCCACGACATGGATATAGTCTCTTACTCCGGTTCCGTCTTGGGTGGGATAATCGTTGCCAAATATGCTGAGGATTCCCAGTCTTCCGGCAGCTACTCTGGTTATATAGGGCATCAGGTTATTGGGGATGCCATTGGGATCTTCGCCAATGAGGCCGCTTTTATGTGCTCCTATGGGGTTGAAGTATCTTAAGAGGGCTATGCTCCATTCGTTATCGGAAGTATATAAATCCTGCAGGATATTTTCAATCATCAGTTTAGTGCTGCCATAGGGATTGGTAGTGGATAAGGGGAAATCTTCTTTTATAGGAACGCTTTTAGGGTTACCGTAAACGGTAGCGGATGAGCTGAAAACCATGCGTTTGACATCGAATTTGGCCATCGTTTCAAGGAGCAGCAGGGTGCCGGTTACATTGTTATGATAGTACCTGAGGGGTATTTCGACAGATTCTCCTACTGCTTTAAGTCCGGCAAAATGTACTACGGCATCTATCTGGTTTTCGGCAAAAATATGCTCCAGAGCGGCTCTGTCCAAGAGGTCAGCTTCATAAAATTTAAA